>NZ_JBHYZV010000006.1:12027-17710 GCF_042753905.1 Streptomyces sp. NPDC059248
GCAGGCCATCGCCGCGCCGACGATGCCCGCGTTGTTCTGGAGCCGCGCCGGGACGAGTGCGTTCGTACCGGGCGGGGGCCTGCGGCCTGCGGCCTGCTCCCGCGGAGGGCGGGCGGGGCTCGTTCCACGAGACCCGAACCGGCGCCCTGTTCGGAGGAGTGCCGGGCGCGAGTGTCCGTACGGAGGCCCGGCACCGATCGTCGGTAGCGGGACCGGAGGCGACGGACCGGTCGTACGGGGGTGTTCGTACGGCTGTGTTCGTACGCGACCGGAGGCGCGGCGCGCCCGGGGGCCGGGGCGGGCCCGGGTGCGGCGGGGGTGAACCGGCTGACGGGGTGCCGTTCCTGGGGCCGCCGCCCCGTCAGCTGTCCGTTTTGGTGGGAAGTTGACCGACACGTGCTGTGGCATGAGCAACAAAGAGGGCCGTTTGTTTGGTGATCGACACGCGCCCCGCCTAGCGTCGATCCGGCTGTTCGCAGGCAGGCGCCGCATCCGCGGCACGGACAGCCATCGCCGAGTCCCCGCAGGCGCGAGCCGAAGGGGAGCCGGGGACCCACCGTTCCCCTGGGGTGAATCGGAGCCTCCGCAGCCTGCGGAGGGGCCGTAGGAGACCTTCCTCTCTCCGAACCCGTCAGCTAACCCGGTAGGCGAGAAGGAAGGAAAGGACCAGCCTTTTCATGGCGTTCGCCCGATCCCACGGGAAGCATCGTGCCCCGAGCCGTGTGACGCGCCGCGGCGCGAGCCTCGCCGGAGCCGCGACCCTCGCCACGACCGGTGTCATCGGTACCCTCGCGGCCCCCGCGTTCGCGTCTGACAACGACGGCCGCGACCAGGGCCCCGACACGGGTGGCCTGAGCGCCGAGGACACGGGCACCCTCCGGATCCTGGCCGCCGAGGACTCCGGCACCCTCCGGACGCTCTCCGGCCCCGACACCCTCGCCGCCCAGGTCGCCGACCAGGCCCACGCCCAGAAGCAGGAGGCGATCGCCCGGGCCCAGGCCGAGGCCGAGGCGAAGCGGGAGGCCGACGCGCGGGCGAAGGCGGAGCGGGAGGCCCGCGAGCGCGCGGCCCGCGACGCCGAGCGCAAGCGGCTCCTCAACACCTGGACGTCGCCCGTCGCCGGATCCGAGGTCACCACCTCGTACCGGGCGAGCAGCTCCCTCTGGTCCTCCGGCAGCCACACCGGTATCGACTTCCACGCCTCGACGGGTACGCAGATCGTGTCCGTGGGCGCGGGCACCGTCGTCGAAGCGGGCTGGGGTGGCGCGTACGGCTTCAATGTCGTGATCCAGATGCGGGACGGTTCCTTCACGCAGTACGCCCATCTCTCGTCGGTCTCGGTCGCCCCCGGGCAGAGCGTGCTGCCCGGCCAGGAGATCGGCCGTGCAGGCTCGACCGGCAACTCGACCGGCGCCCACCTCCACTTCGAGGTCAGGACCGGGGCGGAGTACGGCTCGGACGTCGACCCCGTCTCCTATCTGCGGGGCAAGGGCGTCAACATCTGACCCCCGCCGCCCCCGCCGCCTCCGCGGCCCCCGGTGGACACCCGCCCGGCCCGTCCGGGTGACCGTCCCCCTCCTCTTCCGTGCCCCGGCGCCCCGCGCGCCGGGGCACGCGGCGTCTCCGGGCGCCTCGCGTTCCGCCCCGTACACCGCTCGATATCGGCCGCCGTCGGCCGAAAGTCGGCGATGGATTATCAGGTGCTGTCGGAATTCCTTCGCCATTGGCATAGAGTCGGCCCGGAAATGAGAAATCCTGGTTGATTTCCCGGGCCCACGGCGGAGGTACGGTATGCGGGTTCCCGCGCATTCGGTCTGCAGGGCGATCCGCGACGACATCGTCTCCGGGGTGTTCCGGCGCGGTGAGCGGCTTACCGAGGAACAGCTCGCGAAGCGGTACGGAGTCTCCCGCGTCCCCGTGCGCGAGGCGCTGCGGACCCTTGAGGCCGAGGGGTTCGTGACCACCCGGCGGCATGCCGGGGCGTCCGTCGCCGAGCCCACCGGCCGGGAGGCGGCCGATCTCCTGGAGATCCGTACGCTCCTCGAACCACTGGCCGCGGCCCGCGCGGCCCACCACCGTACGGAGGGTCATCTGCGGGTCCTGCGCGGGCTGGTACGGCTGGGGCGGGAACGGGCGGCGCACGGCCGGGCGGCGGATCTGCGGGCGCTGGACGGCTGGTTCCACGACACGCTCGCCCAGGCGTCCGGGAGCCCGGGGCTGATCGCGCTGCTCACACCGGTACGGCGGAAGATCGCCTGGATGTACGCGGTGGAGGTGGCCCATCGCGGGCCCGAGGAGTCCTGGGCCGAGTACGGGGCGATCGTGGACGCGGTGGGGCGCGGGGACGCCGAGCGGGCGCGGGCGCTGACGGCGCGGCACAGGGAGCGCGTGGCCGATGTGCACCGGCTCCGGGGTCCCGGCGCGCCGGAGGACGGACCGGAGCCGGGCGCCGTACGGCAGGAACGCGAGCCGGTTCCACCGGTTCCGCCGCCGGTACGGGGTCGGGGTCGGGGTCCGGGCCGGGACCAGGGGCGGGCGCGCGGCGGCGGATCGGCGCGGGTGGGGGCACGGCCGGTCCGGTGAGCCGGAACTCGTCGGGGAGCCGGCGGCCGATGGCCGGGAGTTCGCAACATTCCGGCAACACGGAATACGACCGCATTTAACACGGCCACCGTATAAAGGGAGGGTGTCGTATTTACCGGAACGGCCGGTGGCTGTCGTGCACCTATTCAACCGGCCGGACGGTGATACACATCAGGCGCTGATCCCCGGGCGGGGGATCAGCGCCTGAGAATTCCGGGAGCGCCGTTGCGGCGGGGAATTCCGGTGCGCGCCGGAGGCCGTGGGGAGACCGGACGGCCGGGCGCGGAAGCAGTGGAGTCGGCTCAGACCGTCTCCGGCAGCTCCTCCAGGCCTTCGGCGACCAGCTTCGCCAGACGGTCGAGCGCGGCGTCGGCACCCTCGGCGTCGGAGGCGAGCACGATCTCCTCGCCGCCCTGGGCGCCCAGGCCCAGCACGGCCAGCATGGAGGCGGCGTTCACCGGGGAGCCGTCGGCCTTGGCGATCGTCACCGGAACGCCGGAGGCCGTGGCGGCACGGACGAAGATGGAAGCGGGGCGGGCGTGAAGGCCCTCGGCCCAGCCGACGTTGACGCGGCGCTCAGCCATGGTGTTGCCCTTCAAGTATCAGTGGTTGTCTAGACCAGTTCCCGGTCAGTGTCTCACGACGCCCCGGGTGCTCGGGTCGACCGCGGGGAGCGGCCGTGCCCCCCAGAGTGCCCCGGTCCGGCGCCGGTCGCGAACCGTGACCGGGCAGCCGCGCGGGGCCTGTGCGACCCGTGGCGCGGGGGAGACTGGAGCGACGGAGCGTGCGAGCGGGTCCCGTGTCGCGGAGTCGCGCCGTACGCTTTCCGGCATGCAGACCGAGCGGGGTGCCGAGCGGGGTGTCGAGCGGGAGAACCGGGGACCGGATTCCGGCGGGCCGGACCCCGCGGGGCCGGACCGGAGCGGGAACGCGGGCGGCGGTAGCGGGAACGCGGGCGGTCGTGGCGGGGACGCGGGCGGCGGTAGCGGGGACGACGCGGGTGGTCGTGGCGGGGACGACGCGGGCGGCGGTGCGGGGGAGCACGCGTACCCCGACCACTGGGAGGCCGATGTCGTCCTGCGCGACGGCGCGACCGCGCGGATCAGGCCCATCGCAGCGGGCGACGCCGACCGGCTGGTCGGCTTCTACGAGAAGGTCTCGGACGAGTCGAAGTTCTACCGCTTCTTCGCGCCCTACCCCCGGCTCTCCGCCAAGGACGTGCACCGCTTCACCCATCACGACTTCGTGGACCGGGTCGGTCTCGCCGTCACCGCAGGGGACGAGTTCATCGCGACCGTCCGCTTCGACCGCATCGACCGGTCCGGGCGGCCCGCGAGCGCGCCCGCCGACGCCGCCGAGGTGGCGTTCCTGGTCCAGGACGCGCACCAGGGGCGCGGTATCGCCTCCGCCATGCTGGAACACATCGCGGCGGTGGCCCGGGAACGCGGCATCCGGCGGTTCGCGGCCGAGGTGCTGCCCGCCAACAACAAGATGATCAAGGTCTTCCGGGACGCGGGGTACACCCAGCGCCGCAGCTTCGAGGACGGCACCGTCCATCTGACCCTCGACCTCGAACCGACCGCCGAGTCCGTCGCCGTCCAGCGCGCCCGCGAGCACCGGGCCGAGGCCCGCTCGGTACAGCGGCTGCTGGCACCGCGCGGGGTCGCGGTCGTCGGTGTCGGCCGGACACCCGGCGGCCTGGGCCGGACCGTGCTGCGCGATCTGGTCGCCGGCGGGTACACGGGCCGGGTGTACGCCGTGAACCTGGCCTTCCCCGCCGGCCTGCGGGACGTCGACGGCGTGCCCGCGTACCGCTCCGTACAAGAGATCACCGACCGGCCCGCCGGGGCCGGCCCGGGGGAGCGGACCGCGGACCCCGTCGACCTCGCGATCGTCGCGGTACCCGCCGAGCGGGTGCCGGAGGTCGTCGCCGACTGCGGGGAAGCCGGGGTACGGGGGCTCGTCGTCCTCAGCGCCGGATACGCCGAGACCGGGGCCGCGGGTCTGGAACGCCAGCGCGACCTGGTCCGCCGGGCGCGGTCGTACGGGATGCGGATCATCGGCCCGAACTCGTTCGGGATCATCAACACCGCGGATTCCGTACGCCTCAACGCGTCGCTCGCCCCGCACGCGCCCGCGCCGGGCCGGATCGGACTGTTCACCCAGTCCGGGGCGATCGGCATCGCCCTGCTGGCGGCGCTGCACCGGCGGGGAACGGGCGCGGGGCCGGAAGGGCCGACCGGCGCGGGAGGTTCCACCGGCCCCGGCGACGGCACCGGACCCGGCGACAGCACCGGACCCGGCGACAGCACCGGACCCGGCGATACCGCCGGCCTTGCCGACGACCTGGCTGGTCCGGCCGGTCTGGCTGGTCTCTCGACGTTTGTCTCGTCCGGCAATCGCGCGGACGTCTCCGGCAACGACATCCTCCAGTACTGGTACGAGGACCCCGACACGGATGTCGCCCTCCTCTATCTGGAGTCCATCGGCAATCCGCGCAAGTTCACCCGCCTCGCCCGCCGCACTGCCGCCGTGAAACCGGTCGTCGTGGTCAAGGGCGCCCGGCACAGTGGCAGCGAGCCGCCGGGCCACGCGGTACCGGCCCCCCGGATCCCCGACGCGGCGGTCGACGCGCTGCTCCGCCAGGCGGGCGTGATCCGGGTCGACACGGTGACCGAACTCGTCGACGTGGGTCTTCTGCTCGCCGGGCAGCCCCTGCCGCGCGGCCCCCGGGTCGCCGTCCTCGGCAACTCCGAGTCCCTCGGGCTGCTCACCTACGACGCCTGTCTCGCCGAGGGACTGCGCCCGCTGCCCCCGCTCGACCTCACGACGGGCGCCGCCCCCGCGGACTTCCGCGCCGCCCTGTCCCGCGCGCTCGCCGACGACGACTGCGACGCCGTGGTGGTCACGGCCATCCCCTGGGTACGGGAGAACGGCGCGGCGGACTCCGGCGAAGGCGGCGACCTGGCGACGGCCCTGCGCGAGGCGGCGGCGACCGCGCCCGCGAAGCCGGTAGCCGTCGTCCAGGTCGAACTCGGGGGCCTGGCGTCCGCCCTCGCCGCGGCGGACCGGACAGCGCGGACCCCGACGGGTACGGAGC
>NZ_JBHYZV010000006.1:17720-147461 GCF_042753905.1 Streptomyces sp. NPDC059248
CGTACACGGACCCACGGGGGGCCCGGGCCCCCGCCCCCCCCGGGGCGCCCCGCCCGCCCCGCCCCCCGCGGGGTCGGGCCCGGGCCCCCGCCCCCCCCGCCCCGGGCGGCCCGGCGCCGACGAGCCCCCCGGCCCCGGACACCCCCGCCCCGACCAGCCCCCCCGACGTCCCGGCCGGCGGGCACCGCCCACGCGGCATTCCCGCCTACCCCGCCGCCGAGCGGGCCGTGCGCGCGCTCGCCGAGGCCGTCAAGTACGGGCAGTGGCGGCGCGAGGCGGCCGAGGGTGGCAAGGTGCCCGAGTACGAGGACATCGACGAGGCGCGGGCCGGGGAGCTGATCGGCGGACTGATCGGCGGAGCCGTCGGCCCGCGCGGCGTCACCCTGGGCGACGGGGACACCCGCGCGCTCCTGGCCGCGTACGGCATCCGGGTACGGCCCGCCCTGCCCGCGCCCGACCCCGACGAGGCCGTCCGGGCGGCGGAGCGGCTCGGCTACCCGGTCGCCCTCAAGACCACGGCCCCCCACCTCCGGCACCGCGCCGACCTCGGCGGCGTCCGGCTCGACCTGGGCGGCGAGGCCCAGCTCCGCCGCGCCTACCGGGAGCTGACCGAGCTGCTCGGCAAGCCCGTCGAGCTGCGGCCGGTCGTCCAGGCCATGGTGCCGCGCGGCGTCGACACCGTCGTCAGGGCCGTGGTCGATCCCGCGGTCGGCCCCTATCTCTCCTTCGGGCTCGCGGGCGTCGCGTCCGAGCTGCTCGGCGACACCGCGCACCGGCTCGTCCCGGTGACCGACCGGGACGCCGCGGGCCAGATCCGGAGCATCCGTACCGCCCCGCTGCTGTTCGGCTGGCGCGGCTCGGCACCCGTCGACACCGCGGCACTGGAGGAGCTGCTGCTGCGTGTATCACGACTCGTCGACGATCACCCGGAGGTCGTCGGAATCAGTCTGGAACCCGTCGTCGTGGCGCGCCGCGGACTCTCCGTCCTGGGCGCCTCGGTACGGCTCGCGCCCACTCCTGTCCCCACCGACCTCGGCCCCCGCCGACTTCCCAGCTACTGAGCACCCACTCGGTACCACCGAGCGTTCGACGCCCCCGATGGCCCGTAGGATGGACCACATGGCGAAGACCGGTACGACGACCCAGGGGCTGCGCGCGGCGATCGAGCGCAGCGGCTACTACCCGGCTCTCGTGGCAGAGGCGGTGGAGGCGGCCGTCGGCGGTGAGCAGATCGCCTCGTACCTGGTCCACCAGGAGACCACCTTCGACGCCAACGAGGTCCGCCGCCATGTGACCGTCCTCGTCCTCACCGCCAACCGGTTCATCGTCAGCCACACCGACGAGCAGGCGGCCGATTCCAGCTCCCCGACCCCGTACGCCACGACCTCCACCGAGTCCGTGAAGCTCGACCGGATCTCGTCCGTCGTGGTCAGCCGGGTCGTCGCCAACCCCGAGTCGTACACCCCCGGCACCCTGCCGCGCGAGGTCGTCCTCACCATCGGCTGGGGCGCGGTCTCCCGGCTCGATCTGGAGCCCGCCGCCTGCGGCGATCCGAACTGCGACGCCGACCACGGCTATACGGGCAACTCCACCGCCGACGACCTCAGCCTGCGGGTGAGCGAGGCGGGCGACGGGCCCGACACGGTCCGGCAGACGCTCGCCTTCGCCCAGGCCCTGTCCGAGGCGACCGCGGCGACCACCCGCTGATGGGCCGGCCCGAGACGGCCGTCTTCTGGCCCGACGAACCCCAGCCGCTCGCCCTGAGCGGCGCGCCCGTACCCGAATACGGCTCCGGCTCGCTCGCCGACCTGCTGCCGACGCTCGCCGCGGGGCTCGGAGTGCCCGGCTTCACCGCCGCCATACCCGAGCTGCTCCCCGCCGACCGGGTCGCGGTCTTCCTGATCGACGGCCTCGGCTGGGAGCAGATCAGGAGCCACCCGGAGCAGGCGCCCTTCCTCCACTCCCTCCTCCCCACCTCCAGGGGCGGTACGGGACGGCCGATCACCGCCGGGTTCCCGGCCACCACGGCCACATCGCTCGCCTCCGTCGGCACGGGCCTGCCGCCCGGCCGCCACGGACTGCCCGGCTACACGGTCCGCGACCCCGCGACCGGCGCCCTGATGAACCAGCTCCGCTGGAAGCCGTACACCGATCCGCACGCCTGGCAGCCGCATCCCACGGTCTTCGGGCTCGCCGACGCGGCCGGGGTCCATACGGCACAGGTGTCGTCCCCCCTCTTCGAGCACACCCCGCTGACCCGGATCGCGCTCAGCGGCGGAACATTCCACGGCAGGCTCAGCGGCGAGGAACGGATGGATCTCGCGGCGACGCAGCTCGCGGCGGGCGACCGGTCCCTCGTCTACACGTACTACAGCGACGTCGACGGCATGGGCCACCGCTACGGCGTGGACTCCGACGCCTGGCGCGGTCAGCTCGCCCATGCCGACCGGCTGGTCCAGCGGCTGGCCGAACAGCTGCCCCGGCGCGCGGCGCTCTACGTCACCGCCGACCACGGCATGATCGACATCCCGTTCGACGAGGAGTCCCGGATCGACTTCGACGAGGACTGGGAGCTGCGGGCCGGGGTCGCCCTGCTGGGCGGCGAGGGCCGGGCCCGCCATGTCTACGCCGTCCCCGGCGCCGAGGCCGACGTCCTGACCGTCTGGCGCGAGGTCCTGGGCGACCGCTTCTGGGTGGCGAGCCGCGAGGAGGCGATCGCCGCGGGCTGGTTCGGGCCGGTCGTCGACGAGCGGGTGCTCGGGCGGATCGGCGACGTCGTCGCCGCCGCCTGCGACGACCTCGCCATCACCGCCTCCGTCCACGAGCCGCTGGAGTCGGCGCTCGCCGGGATGCACGGCTCCATGACCCCCGTCGAGCAGCTCGTTCCTCTCGTCGAGGTCCGTACCTGAGTTCTCGAGCCCGCGTTTCCGACGGGACGCGCCCGCCCCTCCGTACCCCCGCCGCTCAGCCGGACGGCCCCGCCGAGGCCGAACACTGCCCCACGACTGCCGAAAGGTCCGCCGCCACCCATGCCCGAGCTGGTCTTCTTCTCCGGAACCATGGACTGTGGAAAGAGCACCCTGGCCCTGCAGATCACGCACAACCGTTCCGCTCGCGGACTCCAGGGCGTGATCTTCACCCGCCGGGACCGCGCGGGCGAGGGCAAGCTCTCCTCCCGGCTGGGTCTGGTGACCGACGCCGTGGAGGTCACCGACACGATGGACGTCTACGGCTATCTGGTGAGTGAGCTGTCGGCGGGCGGCAAGGCGGACTACGTGATCGTGGACGAGGCGCAGTTCCTCGCCCCGGAGCAGATCGACCAGCTCGCCAGGATCGTCGACGACCTCGGTATGGACGTCTTCGCCTTCGGTATCACCACGGATTTCCGCACCAAGCTCTTCCCCGGCTCGCAGCGGCTGATCGAACTCGCCGACCGGCTCGAACAGCTCCAGGTCGAGGCCCTGTGCTGGTGCGGGGCGCGCGCCACCCACAACGCCCGTACGGTCGGCGGGGCCATGGTGGTCGAGGGCGAACAGGTGGTCGTCGGAGACGTCAACCGTCCGGCGGAGGAGGTCGGCTACGAGGTCCTCTGCCGCCGGCACCACCGGCGCCGGATGACCTCCGCGTCCGAGCGTGCCGCGTCCCTCTCGCCGGACGTCCTGCCCGTCAACCACGCCTGACGCGCGCTGCCCGCTGCCCGATGCCTGATGCCCGGCGTCTGACGACCTGACGCGCGGCGCGTGTCCCGCCCGGGCTGCCGGTATCCCGACCGGCCGGGGCGGAACGCGCGCCGTCACGTGTCAGCTTTGCGCGGCTCCACGTGTCAGCGGGCCGATCTGACCAGTGTGAACACCGCGCCCTCGGGGTCCGCGACCGTCGCCCGGCGGCCCCGGGCCGCGGACCGCGGCGGGTCCACCACGCGTCCGCCCAGCTCCACCACCCGCTCGGCCGCCGTGTCCACGTCGTCGACCTCGAACCAGGTCACCCAGTGCGAACCGCGGTCGCGCGGCAGCGCCTTGCCGACTCCGCGCAGCCCGGCCACCGGCACGCCGTCCCGGACGAGGGTCACATAGTCGCCCTGCCCGCCGTCCCCGGAACCGTCGGCACCGTCGTGCCCGCGGTCCACATCCGTTCCGGGGACGGGGACGGGGTCGGCGCCGGGAACGGAGCCGGGGTCGGGATCCCGCGACTCCTGGTAGCCGAAGACCGACCGGTAGAACTTGACGACCGCCGCGGTCTCCGCCGTCACCAGCTCGCTCCAGACCGGCGTGCCGTGGGTGCCGCGGGCCGCGATACCGAGATGACCGGCGGCCTGCCAGAGCCCGAACACCGAGCCCGCGGTGTCCGTGACGATCGCCAGCCGTCCGGCGTCCTCGGCGTCCAGCGGCCCCACTCCGACCGTGCCGCCGCAGCAGCGCAGCGTCTCCGCCGTGCGGTCCACGTCCGGGGTCGCCAGATACGGCGTCCACGCGACCCGGAACCGGGGGTCGGCGGGCAGCCGCCCGACGCCCGCCACCTCCTTGCCGTCGATCAGGGCACGGACGTACGGGCCGAGCTGTTGTGGGCCTGGGTGGAACTCCCAGCCGAACAGCCCGCCGTAGAAATCCATGGTCGCGTCAAGGCCGTGCGCCATCAGACTCACCCAGCAGGGTGAGCCGGGAGCACGCCGAGTCGCCTCGGTCATCGTCATTCTCTCCTCGGACCATCGTGGTGGTCGTACGGGGGACCAGGGGGCCTGTTGTAGGGCCCGCGGGCGTGCGACGTGTCCGTCGTGTGTGCGTGGCCGCACGCCTCGTGCGCATGTTTCCACTCACCGGTGCCACTGGCGCCCCGGCCGCGCCGCATTTGGCGGGTTCCCGCTGGAGGTTGCCCGCTTTGGTGAGTTTTAGGGGTTGCGCGGCGGGGAGACATCTGCCCGCGGCCCCGGTGCGGCGCGTCAGCGGAACGCCCCCGGGGCCGGGTGGGCGGAACGCCCCGGGGCGGAGTGCGCCAGGATGGGCGCATGACTGCGACTCCGACCGCTCGCCCGATCGTCTCCGCCGCGGAACTCGCCGACGCCGTCGCGGGACCCCGGCCGCCGGTCCTGCTCGACGTCCGTTACCGGCTCGGCGGGCCCAACGGCCGTCCCGACTACGAGGCCGGGCACATCCCCGGCGCGGTCTTCGTCGATCTCGACGCGGAACTCGCCGGAACGCCCGGGGAGCGCGGCCGCCACCCCCTGCCCGATCCGGCGGAGTTCGGCGCGGTGATGCGGCGGGCCGGGGTGTCGGCCGGCCGGCCCGTCGTCGCGTACGACGGGGACAAGGGATGGGGCGCGGCCCGCGCGTGGTGGCTGCTGCGGTGGGCGGGGCATACCGATGTACGGGTCCTGGACGGCGGGCTCGCCGCCTGGACGGGGCCGCTGGAGACGGCGGAGCCCGTACCGCCGCCGGGTGATTTCGTGCCGGAGCCCGGTGGGCTGCCGCTGCTGACGGCCGACGCGGCGGCGGCGTTCGCCCGGTCCGGGCTGCTGCTGGACGCCCGGGCGGGGGAGCGGTACCGGGGCGAGGTCGAGCCGATCGACGCCGTCGCCGGGCATATTCCGGGCGCGGTGTCGGCGCCGACCACGGAGAACCTCGACGAGGACGGCCGGTTCCTCGCGGCCGACGCGCTGACGGCCCGTTTCACGGCGCTCGGAGCGGCGGAGCGGGGTGCCGAGATCGGGGTCTACTGCGGCTCGGGGGTGTCGGGCGCGCAGCAGGCGCTCGCGCTCGAACTGGCCGGGTACGTCCCGGCGCTGTACGCGGGCTCCTGGTCGGAGTGGTCCCGCGACCCGGCCCGCCCGGTGGCGACGGGCGCCGAGCGGGGCTGATCGCGGGGCGTTACGCAGCCGCATGCCGACGGCCCGCGGGGCGGTACGGAGCCGTACGCCGACGGTCCGCGGGGCTGACCCGGTCGCCGGGCGCGTTCGGGGCAGCCGTTCATCCGGCTCGCGGGCCCGGCCGTACCGTACGGTCCGACCTGCACGGTCCGACCTGCGTCAAGGCCGCCCCGACGGCTGTGAGATCGTCGGCGGGCGCCCGCGACGGGGCGCCGCGCACCGCGCACCCCGCACTCCCGTCGCCCGCCCGCTCGGACCGCAGAAAGGCAGTGCCCCGCCATGGACCGGAGTTTCGCCGTGCACATCCCGGACGCCGTGCTCGAACCCGACCCGCTCGATCCGGCGCAGATCGTCTCCGGTACGCCCGAGGTCAGCGGGGCCGTCCTGTGGGAGTCGCCGGACGGGCGGCTGACGCGCGGGATCTGGCAGATCACCCCGGGCGTGGTCACGGACGTGGAGGAGGACGAGATGTTCGTCGTCGTCAGCGGCCGGGCCACGATCGAGATCGAGGACGGCCCGACCCTGCGCGTCGGGCCCGGGGACGCCGGGGTCCTGCGGCGCGGGGACCGTACGACCTGGACCGTGCACGAGACGCTGCGCAAGGCGTACGCGATCAATCTGCCCTGAGCGGCCCGATCCCGGCCCGATCCCGAACCAATCCCGACCCGGCGCCGGTTGACCTCGACCAAGCTTGAGGTAGCAGGCTGGCCGTGTCAGGAAAGATCACGAGATCCGGGAGACACCCATGCGCGCCGCCGTCCTCCATGCCTTCGGTCCCGCCGGCAATCTGCGGTACGAGACCGTTCCCGACCCCGAGCCGGGACCGGGGCAGGTGCGGATCGCCGTCCGCGCGGCCGGGGTGCATCTCGTCGAGACCATGCTGCGGCGCGGCCCCGAGTGGAATCCGCTGCCGTGGACCCCCGAACTGCCGACCGTGCTCGGGGGCGAGGTGTCGGGGGTCGTCGAATCGGTGGGGCCCGGAGTCGACCCCTCCTGGGCCGGCCGGTCCGTGGTGACCGCGTCGGGCACGCCCGGCGGATACGCCGAACTCGCCGTCGCCGACGTGGAGTCCCTGCACGCCGTGCCCGGGGAGCTGAGTCACGAGGCGGCCGTCGCGATGGTCGTCACGGGCACCACGGCGCTGGAGTTCCTCGATCTGGCCGCCCTCACCCCACAGGACGTCGTCCTGGTGACATCGGCGGCCGGCGGAGTCGGCCAGCTGGTCGTCCAGCACGCGGTCGGGATCGGGGCGCGGGTGGTCGGGGTGGCGGGCGGCCCGGAGAAGGTCGCGACGGTACGGGCGCTGGGCGCGGAGATCGCCGTCGACTACCGGACGGCCGGCTGGACCGAGCGGATCTCCGACGCGCTCGGCGGGCGCAAGGTGACGGCCCTGCTCGACGGCGTCGGCGGGGAGTCGGCACGGGCCGCGCTCGGTCTCGTCGCCGACGGCGGCCGGCATCTGTCCATCGGCAGCGCCTCCGGATCGGAGTGGGTGCCCGATGTCGCGTTCCTGGCCGGGCGGCGGATCACCTACACCGACGCCCTCGGGCACATGCTGGAACACCGGGAGCGGGCCCGGGGGTTCCAGACCGCGGCGCTGGCAGCGGCGGCGGAGGGGCGGCTGGTTCCGGCGGTACGGAGCTTCCCGCTCGCCGAAGCCGCGGCGGCGCACGCCGAGCTGGAGAGCCGGGCGACCAGCGGCAAGGTCGTCCTCGTCCCGTGACGAACGCCGGGGCACGGGCGGCGGGCCCCGAACGGCGAACGGCCGCCCCCGGGGCGGGGGCGGCCGTTCCGACGCGTGGCGGTACCGGGACCGTCAGTCGCAGGTGACCTCGTCGCGCGGGGTGTAGCGGGTCTTGAACGGCTCCCGCTTCACCTCCTGCCCGTTGTCCATGAAGATCCGCTGGACCGTGACGTCGAAGCCCTCCAGCGGGGTCTGCGGCTGGCAGTCCTTCTCGGCGCCGGGGCGGGTGCCCGGCTCCTTCACATTGGTCCGCGGGCCCTTCTCGGCCTTGATCTCGTCGTACTTCTTCGTCCCGACGAAGGTCACCGTCACCGAGTCGCTGTCGGCGCTGGTGAGGATCTGGATCGCCTTGCCGGTGTCGTTCTTGAAGCGGAGGTCGAGGCTGCCCCAGGCCACGGTCGCCTCACGGCCCTCCGGGTAGCGCTCGATGTAGAAGGAGTGGGCGCCGTACTCGACGGGCTTCACCCCGGCGAAGAACATCGCGTTGAAGACGGTCGTGGCCACGGTCGACACACCGCCGCCCGCCGCCTTCGTGTACTTGTCGTTGAGGATGATGATGCCGTCGACGAACCCGTTCTCCGGGGTCCGCTCGCCGACCGTGTCGTTGAAGCTCCAGGTCTCGCCCGGCATCACCGTCGAGCCGTTGATCAGCTCGGCGGCCCGGCCGATGTTCGTGGTGCGGTACGAGGCGGTCTCGAAGGTCGAGGTGTAGGACGCCACCTTCTCCGTCAGGCCCAGCTCGGTGACGCTGTCCTTGGTCAGCTTCGGCTTGGTGGCGACCGTGGCGACCTCGGCGGTCCTGGCCGCGGCCCCCTCCTTCGTCAGCAGCGGCATGACGGCGTCGGTGAGGCCCTTGGCGGTGACCTCCTGGCCGGGGGTGCCCTCGGACGCCACCTCGACCCGGTCGCCGACGAGGCGCAGGGTGGCGTCCTTCGCCTCGTTCGTGGCGGCGGCGATCCGGGGGGCCATGATCCGGTCCTTGAGGAGCTTCGCGCCGTCCAGCTTCGGGGCCAGCTTGCCGTCCGCGCCGGGGGCGACGGTCAGGGCGCGGCCGATCGCGCCGGTGGTGACCGTGATCCTCTTGCCGCCCGTGGTCAGGGTCACCGGCTCGGACATCGCGGGTTCGGCGAACTCGCGCATCACGCGCTCCGTCTCCGCCGCGTCCGTCTTCGGGGCGGTCTCCTTCACGGTGAGGTCCGCGGGGCCGCCGGAGGCGCCCTCGGAGAAGGCCGTCCGGAGCGCGCCGACCGACTTGTCGACGTTCAGCGACTGGCCGGCCACCGCGGGTATCGCCTTGGCGTTGCCCTTGTCGAAGGTGATCCCGCCGTCGCGGACCTTCCGGTCGTGCTTCTTCGCCAGGGCGTCGAGGGCGGACTTGGCCTTGTCCTCGTCCATCTTCACCACGGGCTCGACGGCGCCGCCGCCGGACGAGAAGAGGTTGCCGATGACCGTGAACGGGTCCTTGTCGGAGCGGGTCGCCTTCGCCGCCGTCGCGGCCGTGTCGAAGGAGAGTCCGGCCGCGGCCGGACTGACGGTGTCCTTCTTGTCGCCGATGGTGACCGGGAGGGGGGCCGCGCCGAGCGCGGCCAGTTCCTTGTCCAGCTCGGCCCGCGCTTCGGACTCGCTCAGCCCGCCGATCGCCACGCCCCGGACCGAGGTGCCTCCGGGGACCTCGTCTCCCGTGAGCAGCAGTCCCGTGGCGTACAAGGCGCCCACGCCAAGGACGGCGGCCCCGCCCACGATGGCAGCGGGATGTATTCGGCGGCGCAAAGGGGACCCCCCGGGGAAGAGCGGTACGCGTCCGGCCGGGGGAGACCCGGCGACAGGCAAGACTGCTGTGGACGCTACCGGCGCGTGGCTAAGGGAACGGTAAATAATCCTACCTTTCGGATATCGCGGGCCTGTCGCCGGGGTACCCACGGGGGGTGTCCGATGGCCGGTTCCCGGCGTTCCCCGCCATCCGGACCGGACCCTGCGGATCTACGGCGGCGGCGAGGGGGAGGACGCCCTGCGGCGCCGGGGCGGGGCGCTGGGCGTCGCGGACTCGGTGGCCTGAATGGGGCGTACGGCCGATGTCGCGGGCGCGCTGAGGGGCGGCTCCGTCTTCGTCCTCGGCTCCCGGGGCGAGGGCTTCCCCCTCGCGCCGATGGAGGCGCCATGGCGACGGGCGTCCCGTGTGTCGCCTTCGATGTCGCCCCCGGCGTCGACGAGATCATCACGGACGGCGATGACGGGCCGCCGGCCCCACCGGGCGATCCGGAGCAACTCGCCCACCGGCTGGGGATGCTGGTGGCGGACGAGGAGATGCGGGAGGCGATAGGGGAGCGGGCCCGGCGGAACATCCGCCGCTACTCGACGGACCGGATCGTCTCCCGCTGGGAGAACCTGTTCGCCCTGCTGGAACGGTAGCCGTCGACGGGCCGTACCGACGGGCCGTACCGCATGGCCGGCCGGGGCGCCGAGGTCCCTTGCCGGAGGCGGACGGGCGGCCCCAGCCCCGTCGGGGCCGGGGCGGACGGGGCCGGGGCCGCACCGAAGTGCCGCCCGGTGTGCCGACGGGGGACGGCGGCGCGCCGGGCGGCGGTTCGTGCCGGTCAGACGACCTTGGTGACGGCCCAGGTGTCCAGGTCGTACCGCGCGCCGATCACATTGATCGTGCCCGCCGTCACCCGGGGGGCGATGTCCGGCTCCTGGAGGAGCTGGCTCTTGATCCGCCGGACGTTCTCGTCGATCGTCGCGTTCACCCGGTCCGGTGTGCCCACCGGGGGGATGGCGGCGTGGATCCGGGCCGACAGGAACTCCAGCCGGTCGGAGTACGGCGGGGGATAGGCCGGGTCGTTGTCCTTGCGGCCGATCGCGTACTCCACCGCGCCACAGCGCTCGTGTCCCAGGACGACGATGAGCTTCACGGACGACTTGCTCGCCGCGAAGGCGGTACTGCCGAGCACCGCGTAGTCGATCACCGGGCCGGCGACCCGGGTGGTGAAGAGGTCGCCCAGGCCCTGGTCGAATATCAGCTCCGGAGGCAGGCGGGAGTCGATGCAGCTCACGACCGCGGCCCACGGTGCCTGGCCGCCGGCCACGACGGCCCGTCTGGCGGCGTCCTCGCGGGGATGCGTCTGCTGCTGGTTGACCCAGCGCAGGTTCCCCGCGAAGAGGGCCGTCTCCGCGTCCGTTGGGTTGGCCGGCGTGACGAAGTTCTGGACCCCCAATGGTCGTGCCCCGGGTGCCGCCGCGGCGGGACCGGCGCCGCCGAGAGTCAGTCCGGTTCCGGCCACCACTCCACCGGCGACGAGACCGCGCAGCACCCCGCGGCGGCTGCCGTTCGCGACCGGATTTGCCAAGGATTGCTTGTCAGTTGACTCTTTCTTGCCTTCTTCTTTCATGAATCGAAATCTAAAGTCCTCAACGCCCCTTCGTAAGCGATCAATTACGCCAAGGCGATATGTTGCGGATGAGGCGGTTGTTTCTTTAAGCACGTGATGACCGGAGTGGAACGGCGTTCCCCATCCGATGCGTTACGTCGGACATTCCGCCCGAGCCCTTGTTGGCACATGTTTGACCTCCGCTTACCGTCGGTACGCTGCGGCGACGCGAGCGCGCTGCGGGACGAACGAACGACGAGCGTTCATTCCAGTACGGCTTCGCGGGCGGTCCCGGGCCGGAAGCGGCCGAGCGGCCGACCCCTCGGTCGGGTCGTGGAAATCATGATCCGCACGGGGGCCGGATTGCGACTGGACTTCCCCATCGGTAGGAGCGTCCCGAGGTTCCGCATCAGTCGAAGTCGGCTGGGTTCGGTCGGAGTCGGTCGGAGTCGGCCGGTTCATGGTTTCGCCGGTGAACCCTCGGCGCGCGGGACGCGTGCACCGGGTGGCCCGGACTCCGGCCCCCGCCGCCCGGACCGTCACCCGTCCGCTCGCGCTCCCGCGCGTACGACCCCGAGGACACAGCGACCATGCCGACCGAGCCGATACCCCGGCGCCGCGGACTTCTCGTCGCCGCCCAAGCCCTGCTGCTGACCGCCGCCGTGACGGCCTGCGCCGATCCGGCGCCGTCCGGTCCCGTGACCGATGGTACGAACCCGGGGGCCGAGGCTCCCGGGAGCCCGGCCACCGCACCGTCGCCGGCGGGTGCGCCCGGCGCGTCCCTGGTCGCCCGGCTCGACGGCGGTCCGGGAGTCGGAGCCGTCGCGCTGCTCGCGATCGACGGCGACACCGTCACCTACTCCCTCACCTGGAGCGGATTCCGCGCACCCCGCTCCGCCCGGATCGTCGGCGGCGACGCGACGACGGCCGTCGAACTCTTCGGCTCCCCGCTGCCGGACAGCGCGACCTCGGTAGCGGGCCGGACGACCGTGACCGACGCGGCGCTCGCCGAGCGCCTGCGGACCGCACCCACCGGCTTCGCCGTCTCCGTCGCCGCGCCCGGACTGCCCGGTGGCACCCTCGGCGGGGCCGTCGCCGCCTCACCCACCCCGGTCGACCCGCTCGGCGCGCTCCCGGCCGGGGTGCTGCGGGCCGTCGCCGACGGACGTCAGGAGTCCGGTGGCGGAGACGGAGACGGAGGCGGCGGTGGTACGGCCACCGGCGACCGGGACGCCGAGACCACCGTGTCCCTCAGCCCCGGCAAGGGGACCATCACCTACTCCCTGACGTGGCGGAACCTGGAACCGCCCACGGCCGCCCATGTCCACCGGGGCGCGCTGGGACAGGACGGCGAGATCGCGATCCCGCTGTTCACCACCCCGGTCCCGGCGAACGTCACCGGCCTCGCCGGAACGGCCCCGGCCGGTGACGCCGCCACCCTGTCCCGGCTCGCCACCGCGCCCGGCGGCTTCTATGTCGGCCTGCACACCGCGGACTTCCCCCGAGGGGCCGTCCGGGGGCAGATCTTCCGCTGAGCCGGGTTCGTCGGGCCGGTGCCGCAACGGCAGAAGGGGCGGTTCCCCCTGACGGGAACCGCCCCTTCTGCCGTACCGGGGTCTACTTCACGAGCTTGCCGTTCGCGCGGACCGTGTACCAGGTCCCGCCCACGCCCTGGCCATTGGTCTCACCGGGCGTCTTGTCGCCGGTGAACCAGTACAGCGGCCAGCAGTCGATGGCCAGCTGGCGGGTGCCGTCGGGCCGGACGTACGCGGTCAGCAGCTTCGGGTCGATCCCGGTGACCTCGGCGATCCGTGCCTTGTCGGGCATCTTCGCGGGCCGCCACTTGTCGAGGCAGGCGCCGAGGCAGTTGGACTTCATGGGCTTGTCGGTGTCCTTGGTGAAGCGGTAGAGCGTCCGGCCCTCGGCGTCCCGCAGGATCGGGCCGAGTGCCGCGTCGTTCCGTACGGACAACGCGGGCAGCGCCGCGCCCGTACCGGCGCCCGTGTCGCCCGTCCCCGTGCCGCCACCGGCCGTCGGGGCCTTCGCCTTGTCGCCGTCGGGGGCCGCGGCGAACCAGGTGCCGCCCACGCCCTGGCCGTTGGTCTGACGCGGCCCGGTGTCCTTCGCGAAGCGGTACAGCGGCCAGCCCTTGAGGGTCAGCTGCCGGGTGCCGTCGGCGCGGGCCACCGCGCCGAGCAGGGCCGGGTCCATCCCCTCGGCGGCCCCCGCGTCCGCCGCCAGCACCGGGGGCCACGCCTTGGCGCAGTCGCCCTCGCAGGTCGTCTTCGGCGGCGACGCCGTGTCGTTGTCGAAGCGGTAGAGCGTGAATCCGGTGCTATCGGTCACCACGGGACCGAGGGGGCCGCTCTGCCAGACACTGAGCTTTCCGGCGCTGACCGGCCGCACCCCGGCGGCCTGGGCCGTGCCTCCTCCGGCCGGGGCCTGGGCCCGGGCGGTGCCCGGCTTCTTCGCGTCGCCGTCCTGACCGCCGCAGGCGGTCAGGAGGACGAGTGCCGCCGCCGCGCCGGCCGCCGTGACCATCGTGCTCCGCAGGTTCCGCATGACTGTGCCTCGTCTTTCTTCTTCTCGGTTTCTCGGGTCACTTCTCGGTGCCGCCCCGGTGGCCGGGGAGGAGGCCGTCGACCACCGGGGCGGGGTCCTCATCGCCGAGCTCTCCGCCGTTTCCGTCTTCCGGTCTCGCCATTCATACGGCGCCCGGCGCCGGGCGGTTCAGCGGTTCGGAGAAGAATTCTCCGGGAAATTCCGGGAAGGCCGGACGGGTATTTCCGGCAGGCCGAATACGCCCGCGGCGAGTTCGCCGGGGCGTATTCGGCCATGGAGTCTTCCGGTTTACGGGGCCCCTTTTCGAGGGGTGTCAGATCACATTCGCGGCGGCCGGTCGCCGGGCCGGTACGGTCACCTTCAGACCCAGCACCCCGAGATCGACCACGCCCTCCGGCTCCGCGTACCAGCGCCAGTGCGCCCCCGGTACGTCGCCCACCGCCAGGACCGTCCAGCCGCCGCGCGGCGAGGCGAGTTCGGCCAGGACCCCGGCGTCGTCGGCGTCCACCGGACGCGGGACCAGGAGGAAGCCCGCGACGACACCCCGGCCGCCCACCGAGCGGACCAGACCGAGCCCGAGGCCCTCGGCCGCGTCGAAGACCGCCTCGGGCGCCCGGTGCCGTACCTCCGCGACGGAACGGACCCGGACCACGCCGTGCACCCCCGGCAGCGCGTCGGCGGCCGGGTCGACGGCCACCACCACCGTGTCCTGCCAGGGGAGTTCCAGCAGCCCGTCGGCGAGGGCGGTGACCGTGTCCCGGGCCACCCGCAGATCGCCCCGTACGCTCAGCGCGCCGTCGAGCTGGCCCAGGCCCACCATCACCTGCGCGCCGTGGGCGTCGACGCCGACGCGGGCCAGATGCGGCAGCGTCAGCCGCGGCCCGCCCTCACCGGAGCCGTCGGAGCCGTGAGAGCCGTCGGAGCGGTCGCTCCCGCCCGGGGTGTCCGGCAGTCCCGCACGGCGCCAGCCGGTCCGGGACTCCGCGACCCACGGCTCCGGGGCCCGGCCCGGGGCCGACACCGACGCCAGCAGCCCGCCGGGATCGGCACGTACCGTGTACACCCGGGTGGGGGCGGCCGGATCTGCGGCCCTCGCCAACTCGTCCAGGGCGCCCCTGACCAGCACCGGTGTACGGGTGTCGGCGGCGAGCCGCCCGGCCAGCGCCGCCCGGCGGCGGCGCAGCAGGGCGAGCGCCACGGGACGCGGCAGCCGGGGCCGCAGCACCCGGGCCGTGCGGACCAGGCCCCGGCCGACGGCGCGCAGCGCGCGGGCCAGCCGCCGCCTGGCGATCACGGCCACCGTGAGTGCCGTGACCCCGGCGATCCCGCCGATGAGGACCGGGACGGGCACCCGGTCGCCGATGGACGCGAAGGGGTTGGCGGCCCGTGCGGACCGCGCGACGGGGGCGCCCGTCCCGGGCCCGATCCGCTGTCCGCTCCGGCTGTTCGCCTCGGGCAGTACGCCGAACTGGACGCCCTCGCCCTCGGCGTCGGCGGGGAGCCGCAGGGCGAAGCCGGGCACGACCTGCTCGTCACCGAGGAAGAGGCTGCCGTCGGCCAGCTGGCGCCCGGTGTTGAGGACCAGGATCTCCTGGAACCGGTCGGGGCTGCCGAGCGTGCGGGCCGCGATATCGGCCAGGGTCTCGGGCCGGCCGCCGTTCTCCTCCACCGCCTCGACGACATAGAACTTCGTCGACTCCGTGACCTTCGCCGGGGTGAGCACGGTCCGGCGGTCGGGGAGTGTGCCGGAGGGCGCCGCGTGGGCGGGCGCGGGCAGCAGCAGCACCGTACCGAGCAGCAGGGACGACAGGACGGGGACGGCGCGCGGCACCCGCGGGCGCGTGCCGGATCGGGCACAGGATCGCGCACCGGATCGCGCGGTCACCCCCCTCCTCGTCACCGCCGTCCTCGTCGCCGTCACCGCCGCCGGGTGCGCGCCGGTCGTCGCTCCGGTCGTCGCTCTGGGGTCGTCTCGCATCTTTCCGGTCTCCTCCTCCGCCGGGCGGGCCGTGCGTCGAGGACCACACGCGCGGTGTCCGTCCATCGGTTCAACCGCGCCCTGGGGACCGGCCGTTCACGACGGTGCTGAACCGGTGGGCGGGGCCGGTACGTGGTGGGCGCGACGACGATCGGGAGCCAGGAGGCGGGCGGATGCCGCGACGACACACCACGGGGTTCGAGGTGCTCGGATTCGGTGAGGACCCCACGCCGGGCAGCCCGGAGGACATCCGTGTCCTGTCGGGGAAGTACCGGGAACTGGGCGACCAGGCAGGTGAGGGGGTCGATCTCCTCCGGGGCGACGGACGGATCAGGACCGGCAAGGGCCAGGCGATGGACGCCCTGCGCGAGCGGATCAAGGAGGTGCCGGGGCTGCTGGAACGTACCCGTGACTCCTTCCGGCGGGCCGCCGACGCCTACGACGCGTACGCCGGGGAGTTGGAGACCGCCCAGGGGATTCTCGACCAGGCCGTCGACCTGGGGCAGGCGAACCAGGCGCTGGCGGGGACCGAGGTCCCCGCCCCGGCCCCGGACGCCACGCCCGAGCAGCTCGCGGCCGGTGACGCGGAACGCGGCCGGGTCGACGAGGCCAGGGCCGAGCTGGACCGGGCGATCGGCTTGGGGCGGCAGGCGCGGGAGTTGCGGGAAGGCGCGTCGAACCGGGCGTCGGTGACCCTGCGGGACGCCGCCGACCAGGCGATCGAGGAGCGCTCGCCCGGCAAGAAGATCGGCGACTTCCTCGCCGACAACCCGATCGTCGAGATCATCGCGGGGATCGTCGTCGGGATCGTCGCGGTCTTCTTCCCGCTGGTGGGGGTGTTGCTGGGGGCGGCGCTGCTGACGTTCTCGGTGATCCGGATGGTGTCCCAGGGGAAGATCGACGTCGGCGAGCTGCTGATCAACATTCTGACGCTGGTACCCGGCGGGGTGCTGCTGGGCACGCTCGGGAAGGTGGGCGCCTCGTTCGCCAAGCTGTCGAAACTGGCGCCGCTGCTGGCCAAGTTCGGCAAGGGGGCGGGGACGGTCTCGGCGTTCGTCACCAAGACGCTCACCGGCTCGACCGCGTTCCGGAAGTTCATCGGGCCGCTCGGCAAGGGAATCGCCGGGCTCGGCACCAAGCCGGCGGTGGCGCTGGCGGGGAAGCTCACCGTGGACGCCGGTACCGAGTTCGCCCTGGGGATCACCGCTTCCGCTATCACGGCGGCGGTCGAGAAGAAGCCCTTCGACGCCAAGGCGGCGGCCATCGGCGCGGCGATCGGCGCCGCCGTCGGCGCCGGGATCGGGATAGTCGGCGGTACCGCTTTCGCGGGCAACCTCAAGAACGCCTTTACGGAGAAGGGGAAGTTCAAGGGCAACCTCGACAAGGCGTTCTCGAAGCAGAGCATCGGATACGGCGCCGACGGGCAGTTCTCCTTCGGGAACCTCCTCTTCGTGGACGGGAAGGGATTTCCGCAGAAGACCGGGTTCCACGGCATCAAGGGGAAGACGAGCGCCGACTCGGAGACCGGCGCCGTCAAGACGAAGATCACCACTCCGGAGGGTCTGAAGACGGAGACGGTCATCGACCCCGGCGCCCAGAAACCGCCGGGGACGGGCGCGGGGCAGCCTCCGCTGCTGAGTACGAAGACCACCACCCCGGACGGCTTCACATCCGAGACCATCGGGAACGTCAACACCATCGCATCGCCGGGCGGCGAGAAGGTGATCTCGGACGGCACCACGACCACGGTCGAGACCCCGGTACCGAAGGGCGGCGGTGGTCCGCTGACCACGACCGTCACACCCGGCGGCTTCACCACGTCCGGGTCGTTCGGCGAGATCTCCCAGGGGCCCGGCGGTACGACGATCTCGGGTCCCCCGCCCCCGGACGGTACGGGCGCGCCGCCGAAGTTCGTCCTCGGCGACGGCGGTATCGGCACCCCCGACGGACTGCTTGATGTGGGCAACGACGGCGCGTTCACCACCGTCACCACGGACACCACGACCATCACCAACCAGAACAACGTCGTCGACGTCTTCGACCGGCCGAACCCGGGCGACGGCGCCCAGCCCGTCGTCACCGTCGCCCCCGGGACCGGTGCCGTCACGGTCGCCACCGGCGGCGACCACACCATCACCACGAACACCAACACCCCCGGCACCGTGAATGTGGACACCCTTCCGGTGACGATCGACGGGGCCGGGAAGACCACCGTCGGCGGTTTCGACAACGGCCAGAGCGTCGAACTGCCCCCACCCGGCGGCCTCGCGCCCGTCACCGTGAAGGACGGTCCCACCACCACGACCATCGGCGCCGACGGCACCGCCACGATCAGCACCCCCGGCGGTCCGACGACGACCCTCGGCAACAACGGCTTCTCGGTGAACACCGGCACGAGTACCGGGACGGGGACGGGTACGGACCCGGGTACGGGCACCGGTACGGGTACGGGTACGGGTACGGGCAACGCGACCACCGTCGACTTCAACGGCCCGGCGGGTACGCTCGACATCACCCCGGGCGCCACCGGACCGAAGGTCACCGTCGACGCCGCGGGCGGCTTCACCGTCGGCGGCATCAACAGCACCGCGCCCGGTACGGGCGGCCTGGCCGGACCGGCTGGCACGGTCGCGTTCGGGCCCGACGGCCATACCTTCACCCCCTCCGGCACCGGCGGCGGCGCGCCGTTGACCGTGAAGCCCGACGGCTCCTTCGACCACGGCGGCGTACAACAGACCCCCGACGGCACGGTCACCACGACCGGTACCGCCGCCCCGACGACGGTCGCCCCGCCGGGCCCTGACGGCTCGACCGTCATCACCTCCGGCGATCTGGCGGTGACCGTCGGGGCGGACGGCGCGCTCACCGTCAAGGCCACCGTCGACGGGCAGACCACGGACGTCCCGTTCGGCTCCCAGCCCACGGCCACCCAGCCGGCGACCGTCGGCGACGCGAGCGTCGGACTCGACGGCACGGGCTCCACCGTGATCACGGTGGACGCGGGCCAGGGCACCGTACTGACCCTCGGCGGCGGCGCATCCGGCGCATCCGGTACGTCAGCCGGTACACCCGGTACGTCAGTCGGTACACCCGGTACGTCAGCCGGTACGTCCACCGTTGTCTCGGGCCCCTTCACCTCCACCCACGGGCCGAACGGCCTCACCAGCGCCCTGCCCTCACCCGGTGCGGCGGCGGGGACCGTCACCACCTCGCCCGCCGGGGCCACCACCGTCACCCAGGGCCCCACCACGGTCATCTCGTCCCCGGCCACCGGCTCGTCCACGGTCGCCGACGGCACCGGCCCCACGGTCACCGTCGTCCCCGGCGGAGATACCGGCCCGACCACCGTCACCACCTCCGACGGCACCACCACGACCCTCACCGGCGACGGCGCCCAGACCTCCGTGGGCGGTACCCCGGTCGCGTCCGCCGACGTCGACATCACCCCCGACGGCCCCGGGATCACCGGCCGGGCGCCCGGCGGCGGCCAGACGGACATCGTCCACACCCCCGCCGGGACCACCGCGTCCGACAGCGGTGGCGGCTTCACCGTCGACAACACCGGCACCCTCCACAGCGGCGATACGACGATCACCACGGGACCGGACGCCACCGGCGCCCCCGCCGCCACGGTGACCACGCCGAACGGCAACGGCGGCACCTCCACCTCCACGTTCAACGGCAACGGCGTCACCACCCCCGGCGCCACCCTGACCACCCCGGCAGGTGGCGGTGTCGGCGTCACCACGAACCCGGGCGGCGCGGCCCCCACCACGGTGACCGTCGCCCCGGACGGGTCGCTGAAGGTCCAGGGTCCCGGCGGCAACACGGCCGACGTCAAGCCGGTCGGTACCGCGCCGCCCACCCCGGAGGGCGGGGGCGGCGGCCCCGTCCCCGGCGCCGTACAGATCACCAACGCGGACGGCGACTCCATCGGCAGCCACGGCGACACCACCACCGTCTCGCAAGGCGGCTTCTCCACCACCTTCGTCGGCGGCGACAACGGCCCCACGATCACCACGACCCACGGCACCAGCGGTATCGCCCACACCGTCGCCCCGGGCGGTCAGCTCACCGTGCAGAACGCGCCGAGCGGCGCCACCATCGGTGCCGCGAATACCGGTGGCACGGTCGTCACCCCGCCGAACACCGGCCCCTTCGGCCACCCCGCCCTCGAAGGCGGCAACAACACGCTCAGCAACGGCCGGAACGGCCCCACCATCACCACACCCGGGTCCGATCCGGTCTTCGACCCCGGTAGTACGGTCGTCCATCACACCGCGCCCGTGAACGGCCTCAACGGGGTCGTCACCGTCACCCACGGCCCGGCCACCGGCTCCTTCGCCCCCGGCGGACCGACCGAACTCAAACCGTCCGGCAACCAGGTGAACGGCCAGACCGTCGACACCGCGGGCAACCCGGTGGGGGACCAGCCGGGCCAGACCAAAGTCAGTACCGTCACCGGCGACGGCCTCGGCGGGATCTCCGTCCCGGCCTTCGGCGGCGCGGGCACGGTCCAGCACGAGGGCTTCTTCGGCGGCAAGACGACGGTCGACACCGGCGCCACCACCATCACCAAGACCACGGACGGCTTCGCCGACAACGTGAGCGTCCCCGGCCAGAAGTCCGGGGTCCTCGACGGCCCGCAATCGCCGTTCGACCCGGCCCCCAAGGCCGCGCCCGTCTTCACCGTCGGCGGGACCAACGGCAACGGGCCGACCGTGGAGATCCCCGTGAAGGGCGGCGGCCCGGCGACGGTCCACGGCGGCGCCTTCGACGTGAAGGCCGCGGGCGGCGGCGCGTTCGAGGTCTCCGTGCCCGTGCCCACGGGCGGCAACGACGCGGTGACCATCGGCGCGAACGGCGATATCTCCGGCCCCGGTGTCGTCCAGCCGCCGGCCGGACAGAACGGGGTCCTCCCGCCCAAGACGATCACACTCGGCAACGGCGCCGTGGTCACCGCCGGATCCCCGCCCACCTTCACCCCGCCGCCCGGCCAGGCCGGTGGGGCGACCCTCACCTTCAACCCCGCCGACGGCACCGCGACCACCCAGGACCCGGCGAGCGGGATCACCGTCGTCCAGCAGCCCGGCGGTTCGGCCGAGTTCCAGAACATCGCGGGCGGTCAGAACACCACCCTCGTCCTCACCAACGGCGGTGTCGGCGGCGTCGTCACCACGACCGGCGGGGCCAATCCGGGGATGTTCACGGTCGAGGCGGGCGACAGCGGCGCCGTCCAGGTGAAGGACCCGGCGGGCCAGGTCACCGAACTCGACCCGGGCGGGTCCTTCCACGAACAGCACTCGCCGTCCGACCTCTACGACGGCCATGTCAACGGCCCCACCGCCACCAGCGACTACCGCGCCTACGGCTACGAGGCGGCGACCAACCTCATCAAGGGCACCATCGGCAACCTCGTCACCGCCAAGTACCAGATCGACCAGGGCGCCGATCCGGCGACGGCCCTGGAGAACGCGGGCGTGAAGACCCTCAACGGCGCGGTCAACGCCCTGTCCAATCTGAAGCTGGAGAACCAGTACGGCTTCAAGACCGGCGGTCTGGAGACCGGTCTGGCCGGCATCCCGTCGAAGACCATCCACAACCTCGACAACAACCAGGACACCGGATACCTCAACCCGGTGCCCGTACCGGTGCCCGACCCGGTCGCCGGCGGAACGCCCTGACGGCGCCCGCGGCTGAACCACCCGGCCCGCCGGTACGTGTTCCCGGTGCCCGCGCCGCTTCCGCCGGGCACCCCATCCCGACCCCATGCGGAGGACCCCATGGCCGACTACATCCTGAACGACGAGCGGATCGCCCAGACCGCCGCCACCACGATGAACCAGTACGACACGGCGATCGCGCAGCTCCAGGCGATCCGTACCGAACTGACCAACCTCACCGCCGACGGCTACAACACCCCCGCAGCCAAGGCCGACTTCATCCCCTTCGTCGAGGAGTTCTTCCGCGGCTACGAGCCCGTCGTCGAGGGGCTCAAGGGCATCTCCACCTTCGTCAAGAGCGTCGGCGACGGCTTCACCCAGCTCGACCGCGACCTCGGCGCCAGCCTGCGCGGCTGACCAGGACCCGTCCCTGGACCCACGCCCTGGACCCACCCGCCTGAACCCACGCCCGGGGACCGGCCGCGCCGCACCCGGCCGGTCCCCTCCCACCCGTACGAGCACCCACCGAGCACGAGGAGCGCCATGCGGCTCACCGTCACCGCGGTCGACCCCCGAGAGGGCCGGAGCGCGGACTTCCTGATCGACACGGATCCCGGCGTCCCCGCCGGTGACCTCGCGGTCCGGCTGTGCCACGAGCTGAACGGCGTCCGGCCCGCCGAGCCGCCGCCGCTCTATCTGGACGCCGGGCTCCTCCCCGCCGACCGGCCCGTCGGCGAACTCGGCCTGCGGGCCGGGCGGATCGTCGGCGTCGGCGCGCCGCTGCCGCCCTCGGGCCGCGAGCCCGACGGCACCGCCGAGCTGCGGGCCGTCGGCGGGGCGGGCGCCGGGGCGGTGTTCCGGCTGCCGCCGGGGGAGTACGCCATCGGGTCCGCCGCCTCCTGCGCGGTACGGCTCACCGGCGACGGCCTCCCCGCGACCGCCGCGCTTCTCGACGTGGGCGCGGACGGCGGTGTCACGGTACGCGCCGCGACGGAATCCGCACCGGCGCCCGTACCCGTAACCGGGACCGGGACTACGGGCACCGCGACCGGGACCACCGCGGGTACCGGTACCGGTACCGGTACTGACACCGTGCCCGCCGCCGAGCGGCACACCGTACGGCTCGACGGCGCCCCCGTCCCCGACCGCACCCCGTTCCCCGTGGGCGGCGTCCTCACCATCGGCCCCGTCCTGATCGAACGGGCCGAGCCCTCCCGCCCCGACGCGGCCCTCCAGCCGTCCGACGACGGCACCGGGCTCGACTACAACCGCCCGCCCCGGCTCCTCCCGCCCCCGGTGAAGGACCGGTTCCGGCTGCCGTCCCGCCCGGCCAAACCGCCCCGCAACCCCCTCCAGTTCGTGATGATCTTCGCCCCGCTGCTGATGGCCCTGGTCGCCGTGGTGGTCTTCGGCAATATCCGGTTCCTCGTCTTCGGGCTGCTGTCCCCGGTCATCGCGATCGCCGGACAGCTCAACAACAAGCGCCGGGGCCGGGAGAACTACGAGGAACTGCTCCAGGAGTACGAGCGGCGCAAGGCGGCGGTGGAGGCCGATGTCGACGAGGTCGTCCTCGCCGAGCAGCGGGCCCGCCGCGCCGCCTGCCCCGACCCGGCACTGATCACCCTCATCACCACCGGCCCCCGGCAGCGGCTGTGGGAGCGCCGCTGGCGCGACGACGACTTCCTGCTGCTCCGGCTCGGCGTCGCCGACCGGCCCGCCCGGCTGGAACTGGAGGACCCGGACGAGCCCGAGCACCGCCGCAGGCTGACCCGTACCACCCATGCCGTCCCCGTCGCCGTGTCGCTGCGTACCGCGGGTGTCTTCGGCGTCGCCGGGGGAGCCGCGGCCGAACCGCTCGTACGGTGGCTCATCGGCCAGGCCGCCGCCCTGCACAGCCCATCCGACCTGCGGATCTGCGTACTGTCCGGCAGCCGTGACCGCACCGGTGACGCCGACCGCTGGTCCTGGCTCCACTGGCTGCCGCACACCGCGCCGGCCAGTGGCGACCCCCTCGGTCCCGCCGGGACCACCGCCGAGTCCGTGGGCCGCCGGATCGCCGAACTGACCGCCGTCGTCGCGGCCCGGCAGGCGGCGGGCGACCGGGCCCCGCGCGGCGGCGCCGCCGGGGAGCCGGACATCCTCGTCGTCCTCGACGGCGCCCGCAGGCTGCGGTCCCTGCCCGGGATGATCCCGCTGCTGCGGGAGGGCCCGGCCGTCGGTGTCCACGCCCTCTGCGTGGACGACGAGTCCCGGCTGCTGCCCGAGGAGTGCCGGGCCGTGGCCGTCGCCGACGGCGGACGGCTGCGGGTCGAGGAGGCCGGCGCCGACCCCGTGGACGACGTCCTGGCGGACGCGCCCGGCCGGGGCTGGATCACCGGTGTCGCCCGCGCGCTCGCCCCCGTACGCGATGTCGGCGACGACGCCGAGGAGAGCCTGCTGCCGACGGCCGCCCGGCTGCTGGACGTCCTCGGCCTCGAACCGCCGACCGCCGCGTCGGTCACCGCGGGCTGGGCCGCCGGTGGCCGGTCGACCCGGGCCGTCGTCGGCGAGGGGGTCGACGGCCCGTTCGCGGTCGACCTGGCCGCCGACGGGCCGCACGCCCTGATCGCCGGCACCACCGGATCCGGCAAGTCGGAGCTGCTCCAGAGCCTGGTGGCGTCCCTCGCCGCCGCCAACCGCCCCGACGAACTCACCTTCGTCCTCGTCGACTACAAGGGCGGCAGTGCCTTCGCCGAGTGCGAGAACCTGCCGCACACCGTCGGGCTCGTCACCGACCTCGACACCCATCTCGTGGAGCGCGCTCTGGTCTCCCTCGGCGCCGAGCTGAAGCGCCGCGAGCGGATCCTCGCCGACGCGGGCGCCAAGGACCTCGACGACTATCTCGACCGGCGGTCCCGCGCACCCCGGCTCGGTCCGATGCCCCGACTGGTCCTCGTCATCGACGAGTTCGCCTCGATGGTCCGCGAACTGCCCGACTTCGTCGCCGGTCTGGTCAATATCGCCCAGCGCGGCCGGTCACTCGGTATCCATCTCGTCCTCGCCACCCAGCGGCCGTCCGGCGCGGTCACGGCCGATATCCGCGCCAACACCAATCTGCGGATCGCCCTGCGCACCACCGACGCCGGCGAGAGCCGCGACATCATCGACGCCCCCGACGCGGCCCGGCTGTCGCCCCGCACCCCGGGCCGGGCCTTCGCCCGCCTCGGGCACGCGGCGCTGCTGCCGTTCCAGACCGGCCGGATCGGCGGCCGGCGGATCCGTGCGGCGGCCGCGGCGGAACGCCCGCCCGAGCCCCGGGTCACCGAGATCGACTGGGAACTCCTCGGCGACCCGCCGCCGGCCGTCCCGACCGCCCCCGACGCGGCCGTACAGCCCGTCACCGATCTCGCCGTCCTGGTCGACGCGATCCGGGCGGCGGCCGACGGCCTCGGCCTGCCCGCCCCGCGCCGGCCGTGGCTGCCGCCGCTGCCCGAGCGGCTGACCCTCGACGACCTCGCACCGCCCGACGGCACGGCCGCCGAAAGCCCGACCGCGGGCACCGTCGCGCCGGCCGTGCCGGGTGCCCTGCCCGCCGTCCCGTACGGCCTGATCGACGTCCCCGACGAGCAGACCCGCGACCCGCTCCTCCTCGATCTCGACACCATGGGCCATCTCCAGATCATCGGCTCCCCGCGCGGCGGCCGGTCCCAGACCCTGCGGACCGTCGCCGCCGCCCTCGCCCGCGCCCACAGCAGCGCCGACGTCCATCTGTACGGACTCGACTGCGGCAACGGCGCCCTCGCCGCCCTCACCCGGCTTCCGCACTGCGGCGCCGTCGTGGACCGTGCCCAGACCGAGCGGGCCGCCCGGCTGCTGGCCCGGCTCACCGAGGAGGCCGCCCGCCGCCGGACCCTGCTGGGCCGGGCCGGGGTCGCCGACCTCGCCGAACTCCGCCGTACCCGCCCCGAGGCGGAGCGCCCGCCCCATCTCGTCCTGCTGGTCGACCGGGTCGAGGTCTTCGAACGCGACTACGCCGGATACGACCAGGGCGCCGTACTGGAGCTGCTGGTCCAGCTCCTGCGCGAGGGCGCGGGGGCGGGCATCCATGTGGTGGCCACCGGCGACCGGGTCCTGACCCAGAGCCGGTTCGCCGCCGCCGTCGAGGACAAACTGGTCCTGCGGCTCAACGAACGCAACGACTACTCCATGGCCGGGGTGAGCCCGCGGACCGTTCCCGACGCCATGCCGCCCGGCCGCGCCGTCGAGGTGCGGACCGGCCGCGCCGCCCAGATCGCCCTCGTCGACCCCGATCCGGCCGGAGCGGCGCAGACCGGCGCCCTGAACCGGATCGCCGACACGGTACGGGACCGGGACGCCGCCGTCCCCGACGCCCTGCGGCCCTTCCGGCTGGACGCCCTCCCCGACGAGCTGACCTTCGAGGACGCCTGGCGACGGCGGCCCCGGGAGGTCTCCCCGCTCTGGGCGATGGCCGGGGTCGGCGGCGACGAACTCACCGCCGTCGGCACGGATCTGTCCCGGGTGCCGTCCTTCCTGATCGCCGGCCCGCCGCGGTCCGGCCGCAGTACGGTCCTGCTGACGATGGCCCGCTCCCTCCTCGCCCACGGCACCGGGATCGTGGTCGTGGCCCCCTTCGCGTCCCCGCTGCGCGAACTGGCCGGACTGCCCGGAGTGGCCGCCGTCTTCACCGACGCCGACCTCGCGGTCGCCGACTTCCGGGCGGCCCTCGGCCGGATCGACAGCCCGGCGGGCGGTGTCCTCGTCGACGACGCCGAGATGATGATCAACTCGGAGATCGACGGGGATCTCGCCGCCCTGGCCCGCGGCGGCGCCGGGGACGGCTGGGGACTCGTGGTCGCCGGGAACAACGAGGCCCTGTACGGCGGTCTCGCCGGCTGGCACACCGTCGTCCGCCGCAACCGGTGCGGCGCCCTGCTCGCCCCCCGCGCCCTCGGCGACGGCGAGATCCTCGGCCTGCGCGTTCCGCACGGCCTCCTGGGCGCCGACCCGGAACCGGGCCGGGCCCATCTCCACCTGGGCGACGGCCGCTTCCTCACGGTCCGCGTCCCCGCCCCCGTCCCCGCCCCGGCCGCCGCCGACGTCCTCCCGTCGCGCTGAGCCCCGCGCGCCGAGGCAGTACGCCCCGCTGCGACGCGGCGACGGGGCGTACGGCCCGCCGACCCCTGCCACCGACCCCTGCCACCGCCCCCTGTCGAGCCGATGAAGGAATTGCTCGACAGATTTCCCGTGAGCATGCCAGGAATTGACCCGGGCGGGTATCGGGTTGATCCGCCGCGCCGTGAGATATGTCTCGACGGTGAACCGCGGGTCCTCGGGCGCGTGCCGCGGGGGCGAATCGCGGCACGTTTCGCGGGAGAAAGCCCCGGTGGTATTCGACCGGGAGGTCAAAGGGTTCCCGCCTCCCGGGCGCGTCGATCCCGTGACCTGCCGAAGTAAAGCCGTTGTAGGGGCTGATCAGGGCGGGAGCCCGTCGCGGGCACGGCCTCCCTACGTCGACGGAGGCTTCCGGAATAAGTCATTCAGATTTCCTCGTCCCATGAGGTCGCATTCTGTGAAGTTGATCAACTCTTGACCTTTTGCGTTATGTGCTCTTAGCCTCTTCGTCCATGCCGCGCATCTTTATTTTTGGGTTCAATGCGGCGGCGTACAGGCGTGGTTTACCGCAAGGAAACCCATTCCGCTTTCAGGGGGATCTCGTGTACGACGTAATCGTGGTTGGTGCCCGCTGTGCGGGCTCGCCGGTGGCGATGCTGCTGGCCCGACGAGGGCACCGGGTCCTCGTGGTGGACCGGTCCTCATTCCCGAGTGACGCCGTCTCCACCCACTACATCCATCAGGCGGGGCTCATGAAACTCCGGGAGTGGGGGCTGCTCGGCGAGATAGTCGACGCCGGGACCCCGGCGCTGCGCGAGATGCACTTCTCCTACCGGGGGGTCCGCCTCGACGGCTTCGCCGAGCCGGTCGGCGGTATCGACGCCGTGTACTGCCCGCGCCGCGTCGTCCTCGACAAGATCCTCGTCGACGCCGCACGCCGCGCCGGAGCCGAGGTCCTCGACGGCTTCACCATGAATGACCTGGTCTTCTCCGGCGACCGTGTCATCGGCATCCGGGGACGCCAGGGCGACGGGCCCGAGCGGGAGTTCCGTGCCACCGTGGTCGTCGGCGCGGACGGCTTCCACTCGAACGTCGCCAGGAAGGCCGGGGCCGAGCAGTACAACGTGCGCCCCGCCTCCGGCTTCGTCTACTACTCGTACTTCAGCGGTCTCGATCAGGGCCTGCGCCACAAGACCGGCTTCAACGAGTCCTGGTTCGGCACCTGGCCCACCAACGACGGTGTGAGCATGCTGTCCGTCATCTGCACCCGGCGGCAGCTCAAGGAGTTCCGGCGGGACGCGGAGTCCGCTTTCCTGGCCGTCTTCGACGACATAGACCCGGAGATGGGCGAGCGGCTCCGCGACACGGGGCGGCGCGAGGAGGACTTCAGGCCCATGCGCTACCCGGACAACTACTACCGGCGCGCGTACGGACCCGGCTGGGCCCTCGTCGGTGACGCCGGCTACCACAAGGACCCCTACTCCGGCTGGGGCATCTCGGACGCCTTCCTCCACGGCCAGCTCCTCGCCGACCGTCTCCACCAGGGCCTCGCCGGAGAACGGCCGATGGACGAGGCGCTCGCCGAGTACAACAAGGTCCGCGACGAGGAGAGCGCCGGCGTCTACGACTTCACGACCGCTTTCGGCGCGCTGACCGAGCTGCCGCCCTTCTTCCGCACGACGCTGGAGGCGGTGAGCAGGAGCCGGGAGTGGACGACCAAGATGCTCGGCGTCATCGGTGGAGTGGTCCCGGAGTACGAGATCTATGCCCGGGATTCCCTGGAGCGTCTCTACGAGGACGTCGGCGTGCCGCGTGAGCGGCGAATCTACGCCCCCCTCGGCTGACGCCCCTCGGCCGACGCCCCTCTCGGCCGACACCCTTCCCGGCCGATATCCGTCGGATGCCCCGTGGTCGGCCCGGCCGCCGGGCCGGACCGACCACGAGCCGCCGGAAGCCGCCCGTCGACGCGGCCGGTCAGGCGGGCGGCTCGCCCGCCCCCTCCGCGTACTCGAACGAGAAAGTGTCCGTGATCGCGTCGAAGACGTCGTAGAGCTGCTCCGCCACCGGCAGATTGGGGCTGTAGCCGGTGATGATCAGCACCTGCCGGGAGCCGGGTACGGGCACGATCGTGTGCATCACCACGATCTTGTACGACACCCCGTGGGCGGCGTCGGCCTCCTCGATACCCGTCAGCCGGCCGACGGGCCCGATACCGGGAAGGTCGACCGTGGTGAACCGGCGGTCGCCGGGGCTCCGGCCCCGGCCCCGGCTCCGGCCCCGGCGGCCGGTCGCCGAGAACTGCCGGGCCAGTTCCTGCGCGGTGAGGGTCTCTCCGGGCGGCGGGGTCAGCCGGAAGATCATCACTCCGGCCAGCAGCATCCCGTCCTCGAACATCCGGGTGATGCCCGCGGCGTAGACCGCGCCGTGCCGCCGGGCCGCCGCGAGGATCCGGCGGGCGTCGCGGAATGTGCTGTTGACCAGCTCGCGCCCCGGCCGGTCGGGCGTCTGCCGCAGCATCTCGGCGCGGATCGGCGCGAGCCCGTCGCCGTCGAGGTCGTACCGGATCCAGCCGTCGGGGACACCGATCCCGAACGCGTCCGGTTCCCGTACCGCCGTCCCGCCCCCGGGCCCGACCGCCGAGGGGTTCTCCGCCGTCATCGGTTGCCCCCCGCGCCCCCGCCGTCGCCCTTCAGGGTCGCCGCCATCTCCCTGTCCGCGTCGGCGAACCCCTTCACGATCGCCTCGCACCCCTCTTTCAGCCCTTTGCACTCCCGCTTGAGCTGAAAGCGGCCGTCGCTCCACGCGTCGTCGAAGTCCCGCCCGGCGGCGGCCAGCGGCGGACCGACGGCCACCGCGTCGAACCCCGCGCTCCGGGTGTCGACCAGCTCCATCACCCGCCCGATGAGCTGCGCCATCCGCTCCACCTCCGCCCCGGGCATATCGATCTCGGCCATCGAACGGGCCCTCCTCGGACATTCGGCGACGGCGGGACGCCCCCGCCTTCCCCCGCACACGCGCCCCGGAAGGAAAAGGTTCAACCGCCGCTTGTTGAACGGCGGTTCAAAAGCTGGAACCCTGGTACGCGTGGGGACACAACTCCGTTCGTTACGCGGCACGTTGACACGCAACGCGGTCGTGCTGACCGTTCTCGTCATGGCGGTCGTCACCGCGATCGTCGCCAACCGCCCGGCCGGGGCGCCGAACGAGCCCCCCGAAAGCGCCTATGCCGCCCTCGCCGACACCCCCGCCGCCCCGCCCGATGCGATCCGCGGCCCCGACGCGAGCACCGGCAGCTTCACCGTGGAGTGCGGACGCAATGAACGCGGCCACCGCAACACGGACAACGTGGTGACGTCCCCGGGGTACGTCGGCGGCGCCCACCACACCCACGACTACGTCGGCAACACCACGACCAGCGCGCTCTCCACGGACGCCGGCCTCGCCGCCGGATCCACGACCTGCGCGGGCGGCGACCGCTCCGCGTACTTCTGGCCCGTCCTGCGCAGACTCGACCGCGAGGGCTCCGACGCCCGCGCCCACGGCGGCGGTCGGCACGGCAACACCGGTGAGATCGTGGTGGCGTCCGCGGTACGGATCGCCTATCTCGGCAACCCGGTCGGCAAAGTGATCCCCCAGCCCGCCGGACTGCGGATGATCACCGGCGATCCGGTGGCGGCGACCACCACCACCGAGCACGTCCGGGCCCGTTGGGGCTGCTCCACCGACCCCGGCCGGCACACCGCCACCCGCTATGTCCGCTGCCCGTCGGGGAGCGGTGTGACCCGTACGCTCGACTTCCCCAGTTGCTGGAACGGGCTGCACCCCGACAGCCCGAACCACCGCGGCCATATCGTCCACCCCGACGGCGCCGGGATCTGCCCGCCCGCGACCTTCCCCGTACCCCGGCTGCGGATCACCCTCGTCTACGACCTCCCCGAGGGCGCCGGGTTCGCCGTCGACTCCTTCCCGGAGCAGAAGCGCGACCCGATGACCGACCACGCCATGTTCGTCGGCGCGCTGCCCGACCGGGACCGGGCCCGGATCGCGGAGTGCGTCAACCAGGGCCGCCACTGCCGCGCGACGCCCTGACCTGCCGTTCGGCACCCGGCCCCGGCGGGGTTGAACCGCCGGGCGCCCCCGCCCGTGTTCAGCACATCGGACCGGCGGAGGACGGAGTGAGTGGATGGCGGCACTGTGGTCGCGAACTCGGCAGAAGTCGAGTGACGAGATACTGGTCCGGGCTCTGTACGAGGAACACGGCAGAGCCCTTCTCGCCTACGCCCAGCGGCTGACGGGCGACCGGGCGGCGGCGGAGGACGTGGTCCAGGAGACCCTGATCCGGGCCTGGCGCCACCACGACTCCCTGACCAACGGCAAAGGATCGGTCCGGGGCTGGCTGCTCACCGTGGCCCGCAACATCGTGACCGACCGCTGCCGCGCCAGGGCCGCCCGCCCCACCGAGGTCGCCGAGTCCCCGACGAACGGACCGGTGGAGGGCGACCACGCGGAGGGCGTGGTCGACTCCATGGTGGTGATGGAGGCCCTCGACCGGCTCTCCCCGGACCACCGGGAGGTCCTGGTCGAGATCTACTTCCAGGGCCGTACGGTCACCGAAGCGGCCAAAGTTCTCGGAATACCGGCCGGAACGGTCAAATCCCGATCACACTACGCACTGAAAGCGTTGAGGGAGCAGTACACCGGGAACGGTGAACAGAGGAAACCGAGCAAGAGCCGACTGGTCGTGGTGAAGGAGGCGGCGGCATGAGCATCCAGCAGCACGACAGCGCACTGGTCGGCGCCTATGTGCTCGGCGCTCTCGACGCGGAGGAGGTCCGCGGGATCGAGGGCCATCTGGCCGAGTGCGAGGAGTGCCGGATGGAGGCGGAGGCGCTCCGGGAGCTGGAGTCGACCCTCGGCGAGGTGCCGCCGGAGGCGTTCCTCGACGGGCCGCCCGACGGCGGCGATCTGATGCTTCAGCGGACCCTGCGCCAGGTCCACACCGAACGGGCCCGCGCCGAGAGCGGCCGCCGCGCGGTGCTGGCCGCCGTCGCCGCCGTGGCGGCGGTCGCGGTCCTGGGCGCGGGATTCCTGGCGGGCCGCGGCGCGTCCGACGCCGACGAGGCGAGGCCGCCGACGCCCACCGTCACCACCGCCCCGGTCCGGACCCCGCCGCCGGAGGGCGTGAGGGTCGCGTCGGTGACCGACCCGGGGACGAAGACCCGGATGGCGGTCCGGATGACCCCGGCCGCCGACTGGGTCCGGGTCAACGCCGCCGTCGCCGGGATCCCCGCAGGTGAGCTGTGCCGCATCGTCGTCGTCGGCAAGGACGGCGAACGCGAGGTCGCGGGCAGCTGGACGGTCGGCAGCGCCGAGAAGGGCGCCAATCTCGACGGCTCGGCCGCGATCCCGGCGGACGAGGTCGAGGAGATCTACGTCGAGAACGCGGCGGGCAAGCGGTATGTGACGGCCCGTATGGCGTGACCGGACGCCGGGCCGGCGGAACCCGTACGCGGACTCCGTGTACGGGTTCCGGCTCTGGACACCGGGTGCGACTCTCCGTGAGCATATGGGCGTTCAGCGTGATGGAGTGCGTCGGCGGGAGGGCCCGGGATGCCGGACAGTGCGAGTGCGGGGGGCGGCCCCGCCGACCGTGTGGAGCCCGAGATGTCGGACAGTCTCAAGACGTTCGGCGAGATCATCCGGGCCTTCCGCAAACGTCAGGGCCTCACCCAGGAACAGCTCGCGCCGCTGGTCAACTACTCCCCGGAGACGGTCGCCAGCATCGAGCAGGGGCGACGATTCCCGCCCGCGGACTTCGTGGAGGCCGCGGAGGATCTCTTCGACGCGTTCGGCGCGATCCGGGGCCCGGCGAAGCATCTGGCGCGGCAGCCCGGACTGGCGAACTGGTTCCGCCAGTGGGCCAAGCTGGAGGCCGAGGCCATCAGTCTGTACACCTATGAATGCCGGGTGGTGCCAGGGCTTTTGCAGACCGGGGCGTATGCCCGCGCTGTCTCCCTCAGCGTTCCCCCGCTGCCGGACGAGGACGACCTGGAGCAGCGGATAAGGGCACGGTTGGCGCGACAGGAGTTGCTGTCGACGTCACGGAAGCCGCCGACGGCGTTCAGCTTCATCGTGGAGCAGGCGGTGCTGGAGCGACATACGGGTGGCAAAGACGTCACGCGTGAACTCTTCGACCATCTCATCGACGTGATCGAGCGCCACTGGAACGTGGAGTTCCAGATCATGCCGCTACGACAGCCTGTACACGCGGGGTTGGACGGCTCCCTGCAACTTGCCGAGACCCCGGACCACACATGGTTCGGTTACTCCGAAGGACAGGAGAACGGACGCCTCATCAGGGACCGGAAAGAGATCAGCCTCCTCCAGCAACGCTATGCCAAGATGCGCTCACAGGCTCTTACCCCCGAGGACTCCTTGAGCCTGCTGAAGCGATTGCGAGGAGCGCTATGAGCACGTCCGAACTGGCCTGGTTCAAGAGCAGCTACAGCGGCTCGCAGGGTGACAGTTGTGTGGAGGTGGCCATGTCCTGGCGCAAGTCCAGCTACAGCGGCTCCGACGGTGATGACTGCGTCGAGGTCGCCGCCTGCCCCGCCGCCGTCCATGTGCGTGACTCCAAGCTCAACCGGAGTCCCGAGCTGATGGTCGCCCCGACCGCCTGGGCCGACTTCCTGTCGTACGCGGCCCGGGGGTGACTCCGGCGTAACCCCGTGAACGCGCGCCCCGCCCGGCTCACCTTCCCGGGCGGAGCGCCTAACCTCCGCTCGACGTGCCGCGGCGGCCGTGCCCCGGCCCCCCCGGCTCAGCTCCCGTTGACGTACTCCGCGAGATGGCGGGCCGTCAGGGTGTCACCGGAGGCGACGAGATCACGCGGCGTACCGGTGAAGACGACCTCACCGCCGTCGTGACCGCCGCCGGGGCCGATGTCGACGATCCAGTCGGCGTGCGCCATCACCGCGAGGTGGTGCTCGATCACGATGACCGAGTTCCCGTTCTCCACCAGCCGGTCCAGCAGCGCCAGCAGCTTGTCCACATCCGCCAGATGCAGCCCCGTCGTCGGCTCGTCCAGGATGTACGTGGACGACTTCTCGGCCATGTGGATCGCCAGCTTCAGCCGCTGCCGCTCACCGCCGGAGAGTGTGTTCAGCGGCTGGCCCAGCCGGACGTAGCCGAGCCCGACGTCGTTCAGCCGCCCCAGCAGGGTGTGGGCCTGGCCCGAGGGGAAGAAGTCGTACGCCTCCGCGATCGGCATCGACAGCACATCGCTGATGTTCTTGCCGCGCAGCAGGTAGGTGAGGACCTCGGGGGTGTACCGCTTGCCCTCGCACTGCTCGCAGACCGAGGCGACCCCGGCCATCATCGCCAGATCCGTATAGACCAGACCGACTCCGTTGCAGCCCGGGCAGGCGCCCTCCGAATTGGCGCTGAACAGGGCCGGCTTCACACCGTTGGCCTTGGCGAAGGCGTTCCGGATCGGATTCAGCAGACCCGTGTACGTGGCCGGATTCGAGCGGCGGGAGCCCCGGATGGGGGACTGGTCGGCGACCACGACGCCCTCCCGGTCGGCGAGATAGCCGTGGACGAGGCTGCTCTTCCCGGAGCCCGCGACACCCGTGACCACGGTCAGCACACCCAGCGGTACGTCCACCGACACATTCTTCAGATTGTGCAGCGTGGCGTTCTCGACCGACAGCCGGCCGGTCGGTGTGCGGACGGTGTCACGGAGCGCAGCCCGGTGCCCCAGGTGGCGGCCGGTGAGGGTGCCGGAGGTACGGAGCCCGGCGACATCGCCCGCGTATCCGATCTCACCGCCGTTGGTGCCCGCGCCCGGACCGAGGTCGACCACATGGTCGGCGATCGCGATGACCTCCGGCTTGTGCTCCACCACCAGGACCGTGTTGCCCTTGTCGCGGAGCAGCAGCAGCAGTCCGTTCATCCGCTGGATGTCGTGCGGGTGCAGCCCGGTCGTCGGCTCGTCGAAGACATAGGTCACATCGGTGAGCGGTGAGCCCAGGTGGCGGACCATCTTCACGCGCTGCGCCTCGCCGCCGGAGAGCGACCCGGAGGTGCGGTCCAGGCTGAGATAGCCCAGACCGATCTCGACCAGGGAGTCCAGCAGTCCGCCGAGGTTCGCCAGCAGCGGTGCCACGGTCGGAGCGTCCAGCTTGCGCACGAAGGCGGCCAGATCCGATATCTGGAGCGCCGCGCACTCGGCGATGTTGAGCCCGTTGATCCGGCAGCCGAGCGCGGCCCGGTTCAGCCGGGCGCCGTCGCACCCGGGGCAGTCGCGGAAGACCACGGCCCGGTCGACGAAGGCCCGGATATGGCTCTGCATCGCCTCCCGGTCCTTGGCCAGATACGTCCGCTTGATCCGGGTGACCAGACCCTCGTACGTCATCGTGCTGGTGTCGATCTTCACCTTGGTGACCGGCTTGTGGAGCAGGTCGGACAGCTCGGCCTCGGTGAAGTCGGCGATCTTCTTGTCCGGGTCGTAGAAGCCGGACGAGGCCATGACCTTCCACGACCAGGAGTCCACCGGGAAGCCGGGGACGAGGATCGCGCCCTCGTTCAGCGACTTGGACCGGTCCACGACCTGGTCCGGGTCGATGTCCGAGACCCGGCCGATGCCCTCGCACTCGGGACACATGCCCTCGGCGTTGTTGAAGCCGAAGAAGTGCGAGGGGCCGACATACGGCTCGCCGAGGCGGCTGAAGACGATGCGCAGCATGGTGTACGCGTCGGTGGCGGTACCGACCGTGGAGCGCGAGTTGGCGCCCATCCGCTCCTGGTCCACCACGATCGCGGCGCTGAGATTGCGCAGCGCGTCCACGTCGGGACGGCCGACGGCCGGCATGAACGACTGGATGAAGCTGGTGTACGTCTCATTGATCAGCCGCTGGGACTCGGCCGCGATCGTGCCGAAGACCAGGGACGACTTACCGGATCCGGAGACGCCGGTGAAGACGGTGAGCCGCCGCTTGGGGATATCGACGGAGACGTCGCGGAGGTTGTTCTCCCGGGCGCCGCGGACCTCGATGACATGGTGGCTGTCGGCGGGCGCGACCCCGGCGGGACCGGATCCGGCGGGAACTGCGCTCTGCTGGTGAAACGTGCCATCGGCGGCGGACATGGTGGTTCTCTCCTCCGGGCCTGGGTGAGCGGCCGGGTGGCCGACCGCTCCGCGAAACGCACACTCTACCTGAATTGAATACACTGTACGCAGATGATCACCGGTGATATCCGGCCACCGCTACCGATGGTTGACGGGGCACATACCGGCCGGTCAATTGCCCGCTGGCAGGCCCCCGGTGAGGATGAAATACTAATAAAAGGGATGTTTCGCCCGGTAGGGGGTTCTGCTGATCACGGGAGCTGGTGCCGATGTGCGCCGCGGCCTCGGGGACGCCCATGGACGGGACGACCGTCACCTTCCTCCGCCGTGAGGACATGCTCGTCCTGGACTTCACCTTCTCCGACATCTCCCGCTCGGGTGCGGCGGGCGCCGTCGTCCTCACCCCCACCACCCCCGGCACCGCGGGCACGATAACCGCCCACTTCCCGCCGCAGTCCGTCCTGGAGGAGGCCACGTCCCCGGGCGCGGAGTCCACCGGCACCAAACGGGTGCGGTACTCCGGCGAGAGCACCGTCGCCCTGCGGGTACCGGCGGGCGCGTCCGTACCGTTCACCGCGGACGGGCTGCTGTCCTGGGCCGCCCTCCAGGCCACCCAGACGGGTACCGTCCTCGAATGCGTCTGGGGCCTCTTCCTCGGGCCCGCATCCGCCGACCTGGTGTGGCGGCATGCGACCGCCCCCGTCACGGGCGCCTCCGGCGCCACCGGCATCTGGCACACCAGGATCGCCCCCGCGTCCGCCGACCCCTACGAAGGCGGCGGCGTGGGGCTGCGGGGCCTCTCCGTGCCGCGGACCTCGGAGCCCTTCGACAGCTCCCTCGACGCGATACAGCGCCAGCAGATCCACAACGCCTCCGGGGCCCGGCCGGTCACCGCCGACGGGCTCGTCCTCAGCGCCCTGGGCGCCGACGCCGACCTCATCGCGAACTGGGAGGACCTGCCGGCGTACGGCGTCAAGGAGTACCGCCACCGGTCGGCAGGCGGCCGGGACGTCGTCGTCCGGGTCGACCAGCTCGGCTTCCTGCTGCCGTTCGGATTCCCCGTCCAGATCTCCACCCGGACCGAGCGCCGTCTCGACTACGGACTGATCAGGACCATCCGGCTGACCGTACTGCGACCCGAGACCACCTACGAGGGAGTCGCCGCCCTCCCCGACGCCGGACGCGCCTTCCCCTTCGTCCGGGTCCGGATCGAACGGCCGCGCGACACCGAGATCGTCCAGGGCCCGTCCCTCGACGACATCGGCTACTGGATCGACGCCCCCGACCAGTCGGGGCAGCGGCTCCTCTTCGATCTCAGCGCCGACGACCGGCTCGGCCACCGCGTCGCCTTCACCGCCCCCCTCGTCTTCGTCTACGGCGACAGCGCCTACGGCGGACTGGGCGGCGCCCTCGCCACGTACGAGAACATCACGAAGGACCTCCCGCTCCCCGCCACCGGCCGCCTCGAACTCGCCCCCGACAGCACCACGACCGAGGAGAAGACCACCGTCGACCTCGACGAACTCCGCGTCGGGGCCGAACCGTCACAGGCCACCGCCGCCCAGCTCATGGCCGCGGGACGGCTGGCCGCCCACCCCCGGCTGCTCTCCGTCGGAGCCCGGATCCCGGCCCTGGACGCCCTCGCGCCACCACCCGCCACCGCCGGGGCGAGCGCCGCCGCCCCGCCCGCCGTCACCGGCACCGTCCGGCAGATCACGCTGTACGAGAAGTATGTGACCGACGGCCTCGCCGCGGCCGGCCAGGTCTACGCGAGCCTGCCGACGGCCGCCGACTTCACCCCACCGCCCGCCGCCTCCGGCGCCGTCGCCGCCCTCGGTCTGCCGGTCAACGGACTCTCCGCCGCCACCGGACTCGTCGGCGGAAATCTGGACACGGTCGCCTCCGGTCACTTCGACCCGGCCACGTTCTTCACACCGCCCGCCGTCCCCGGCGGTCTGCCCACCACCCGGCTGCTCGGGGTGATCGACCTGACGAAGCTGGTCGACCCCGGACCCATCGGCGCGGGCGACGGCACCAGCACCCCCAAGATCGTCACCACCGTCCTGCACGAACAGGGCGACCTCAAGCCACCCACCGGCGTCAGGACCGAGCTGACCTGGCGCCCCACGATCAAGGTCGACACCTTCGGCGTGCTGACGACGACCCGGCCCGACAGCCTCGACATCGCGTCGACCAGCCTCGCCCGGTTCGACGGCTCCCCGCCGACCGCCGAGGTCCGCGGCGAACTGCGGGACTTCCGGCTCAGCTTTGCGAGCATCCTCTCCATCGAGTTCCGGCGGATGGCGTTCACCGGCAGGGCGGGCACCACCCCCGCCCTCGATGTCAAGATCGGCAAAGTCGGCTTCGACGGCGACCTCCGCTTCCTCGACAAACTCCGCGAATACCTGCCGTCGCCCCCCAACGGGCTCCGGGTCGACGCGGACCCCACGGGAGTCGAGGTCGGCTACGGACTCGCCGTACCGACCGTGGGCGCCGGGGTCTTCCTGCTCCAGAACCTGGCCCTGTCCATCTCCGTACGCCTCCCCTTCGACGGCACCGCCGTCCGCACCACCTTCGACGTCTCCTCCCGCGACCACCCCTTCCTGCTCACCGTCTCCCTCCTCGGCGGCGGCGGATTCCTCTCGCTCACCGTGGAATCCGGCGAGGTCACCATCCTGGAGGCACAGCTGCAATTCGGCGCGGCCGCCGCCCTCGACCTGGGCGTCGCCAGCGGCTCGGTCTCCATCACCGCCGGGGTGTACCTCAAACTCGACCACGGCAAGAGCCTGCTGGACGGCTTTCTGCGGGCCGTCGGCGCACTCGACGTCCTCGGCATCATCAGCGTCTCCGTCGAGTTCTATCTCTCCCTCAGGACGGTCGACGTCCCCAAGGACCCGGCGAACCCGAACGGCCCCCAGCGCAAGGACATCATCGGCAGCGCCGTCGTGACCGTCCGGGTCCGGGTCGCCTTCTTCTCCCAGTCCGTCAGCCTGCCCATGGAGCGCCGGTTCGGCGGCGGCGGAGACCCCTCCTACGCCGACGCCTTCCCCACCCGGAGCACCTGGGACAAGAGGTGCGCCGCCTTCGCCGCCATGGAGGACGCGTCATGATCAAGCAGACGCTGATCTGGACCCTGCTCCCCGATCCGGCGGCACCCCCGAGCGCCCCCGGGACGATTCCGCTGACACTGATCCTCAGCGTCCGGCTCTCGAACGACGAGGGCAGCCCACCGGGCACCGCCGTCCTCCCCCTCTCCCGCTACACCTCGATCGCCGACTTCCCCCACCTCGGCTACGAGCCGTTCAGGGTGATCGTCAAGAAGAAGAACGGCGCTTCCATCACCCCCGTCGCCACCCTCGTCGACACCCCGCCGCTGCCCGCGCTCTGGCAGGCGCTCTTCCCCGGATCGCTGCTCGTCCAGCCCTTCGTCTTCGCCGAACACTCCGTGCGGGAGCCCATCGAGTCCTATCCGGCCCGCCAGTTGGCCGGCGCGCTCTCCGATGTGTACGCGCGCCTCCTGTCCCAGGCCGTCAGCGCCGCCGCCGCCGACGGGACCCCCGAGGACACGGCACACGAAGCCGGCCAGGCGTGGGAGACGATCGAACGGCTGGTACGGCGCGTGGGCGCGCCCGACCCGTCGGGGCCCGGCGACTCGGCGCTCCGCCGCGAACTGCTGCGTACCAAAGTCGTCGACGACGACGACGCGCGCGACGCCGAGGGCTGGACCCGGCTCGCCGACTTCCACCGGCCCATCGCCCCACCCGCCGTCCCCCGGGTCCGGATGGGCCCCGGCACGGCGAGCCCGTACGAATTCCACGCCCTGCTCGCCGCCCTCGCCGACCACCCGGCGCTGATGGCCCCCCTCGGGCTGGTCCGCCGCCTCACCGTCCAGATCCCCCCGGACTTCGACGAGCGCGACCCCGTCACCATCCAGGCGGACCCGAACCAGAGCGTCTTCATCCAGAACTACCGGCCCAGGACCCTGTGCCTCGCCCGGACCGGCCGGCTCTCCCTCGCCCGCCCCGACGGCACCTCCGGCGCCCTGTTCCTGCCGCTGGACGACACCACGGTCTACACCCCGATCGACGTCGACCTCGACGCGGGCGGACTCGCCCTCCAGAACTACGCCCGCACACTGGAGTCCCTGCCCCGCGACGACCCCCCGCCCGTGACCAAGCCCCCCGCGCTGCGCTCCGCCGGCATCTTCGTCGCCGAGGCCAACCGGCAGGTGACCTTCCAGAGCGTCCTCGACGTCCTCGCCGATATCGACGACGACCTCAAGCAGGGCGGCGAGGGCGATACGAAGACCCTCGACGCGGCCACCGTCCAGCAGGGCGTCCGGGTGGACGTCCACGACGCGGGCTCCAACCGTTGGTACCCCCTCTGCCGCCGGCAGGGGAAGTACACCGTCGACGGCTACGGCACCCTGCCCATCGACGACGAGGGCTCGGTCACCGACGCCGTCAGCCGGGGCGTCGACGCGACCGGTACGGAGCTGGCCCGGCTCACCCAGGCCGTACTGCGCTGGGACGACTGGAGCCTTGTCGCCGAACCCCGCGGCCGGACCATCGGCGTCGACGGCGAGGTCACCGACCCGGGACCCGAGGCGAACCCCGCGCTGCCCTTCGCCGCCGCCGTCGACTGCCCCGACGGCCTCCTGCCGTCCCTCCGCTTCGGCCGCACCTACCGCTTCCGCGCCCGCCTGGTCGACCTCGCGGGCCGCAGCGCCCCCTTCGTCGCGACCCCCGCGGCGGGCGAACCGGCCACCGTCCCCCTGACGTTCTCCCGCTACGATCCCGTGCCCGCCCCCGTCATGGTGCTCCGGCGCCCCGTCACCGCGGGCGAGTCCCCGGCCGACCTCGTGGTCCGTACCGACAACGCCGACCCCGCGGCCCCCGTCGCCGGACCCACCTGCGAGCGGCATCTGCTCGCGCCGAAGGCGTCCGTGGAGCTGGCGGAGCGCCACGGGGTGCTCGACCTCTCCGGCGAGCACCGGACCGACCCGGCCGTCCACACCCTGCTGACGACGTACGACGGCGGGAAGATCACCGGCACCCCGGACCCCGGCGCGGGCGGCAGCCCGTACCAGGACACCGACCGGATCGAGCTGCCCTGGCTGCCCGATCCGCTGAGCCGGGGCACGGCGCTGCGCGGTGTGCCCGACACCCCCGAACTGCTCACCACCTGGCCCGCCGGGGGCCCCGGCTGGTACCAGCGGCTGCCGATGCGCCTGGTCGTCGAGGCCGGACCGATCGGAAGCACCCGGTCCACGGCCGTCGCGGACCCCGCGAACCGGACGATCCGGGTGACGCTGCAACCGGCGGCGTCCTTCCCCGCCGTGCTCGGTTCGATGCTCGCGGCGGGTGACGAGGCCCTCCTGGGCCAGTGGCGGTGGTACACGGAGCGGGCCCGGCAGGGCGGCGAGGCCTCCGGCGCGGCCGGTGGTACGGGGGAGACGAGCGGACCGGCGTACACGACGGACCACCACGACGATCCGGTCACGGCCGCCGGCGAAGGGGCCGCATCGGACGTCCACGAACTGCTCGCCGACGCGGCGGCCTCCGGGCCGCGGTCCTTCGGACCCGTCGGCAGCAGCGACCGGGACGACGGCGTCCCCGGCGCGTCGGCCGCCGAGATCGGCTCCGCCCTCCGCGCCGCCCTCGCGGGCCGGCTCGGACAACTCACCCCCACCACGGGACTGACCTTCGTCCACGCGGTCCGCTGCCCCGTCACCCCGCCCGCCTTCAACGGACCCCGCGTCCTGCGCGCGCCCGGCCAGACCGTCTACGCCCTCGACGAGGCCGCGATGGCCGTCCACGGTGCCTCCACCCTCAGCGTGTACACCGACGCGACCTGGACCGAGTACTCCGATCTGACCGGCGAAGGACCGACCGAGTCCCCGGCGCGGATCGTCCTTCGCCCCGAGACCGACACACTGGGCGCCCCCGAAGGACCCACCGTGACGAGTGCGCCGTTCCGCAGCCGCCACGATCCCGGGGACACCCGGCACCGGCTCGTCCAGTACACCCCCGTGGGCGCCTCGCGCTTCGTGCCGTACTTCGCCGAGCGGCGCACCGTCGTCCTCAACGGCACCACGGGTGCCGCGGTGGCCCGAGCCTTCGTCCCGGGTACCGTCGCCGTCCGGAAGGCCGCCGCACCGCTCCTCGCCGACGGGACACCGGCCGCGCCCGGGACGTCGTACAGCGTCGGCACCGATGTGACCGTGGACGACGTGAACGGGACGGTCACCCGGAAGCCGGACGGGACGATCCCGGACGGGACGTCGGTGGAGGTCTCGTACGTCGTACCCCCGGTCGTCCGCGCGGGGCCGCCGGTCTCCCTCCATGTGCCGTCGACCGTCCGGCCCCCGGCGCCCGTGGTGCACTCGATCGTGCCCGCGTTCGTCTGGGAGCGGACCACCTCGGGCACCACGACCACCAGCATCCGCAACGAGGGGACGGTCCGGGTCCATCTGAAACGGCCCTGGTACCTGTCCGGCGAGGGCGAACTCCTCGGCGTACGGGTCGTGGACGCCGCGATGCCGGGCCCGATCGACCCCTCGGCGCAGCAGTGGGCCACGACCTGGGGCCGTGATCCGATCCGGGACCCGGGGGACGCGCCCGTCATGGCGTACCCCACACCCGCGAACCTCGACTCCCGTGCCGTCGACGTACCGTTGGACCAGGGCCATGCCCTCGGCTTCCCCGTCGACTACGACCCGCGGCGACACCTCTGGTACGCGGACGTCCGGTTCCTGGGGAACACCCTCTACCAGCCCTTCGTCCATCTGATGGTGGTCCGGCTCCAGCCCGACTCGCTCACCGCTCCCGAGGATCTGCGGGCCTCCCCGGCGGTGGACGCCGGATGGGTCCAGCTGCCCGCCTACCGGCGCGCCAAGATCGTCGTCGGAGGGAGCACCGCGGGCTCGCCGGTGCGGGTGACGGTCGTCGCGCCGGAGCCGCCGCCGGGACGGGACGGGCTGGCATCGGAGTTCACGGTGGTCGTCCAGTTCCGCAGCACGACGCTCACGGACGACGCGGGCTGGCTCACCCTCGACACCGTCCCGCCGGTGGCGATGGTCCGTCAGCCGGGCGGGGGGCCGGTCGCGATCTGGCGCCAGGACCTGACGCTGCCCGCGGACGTCGGCGCCCGGGCGATGCGCGTCGTGGTCCGGGAGTACGACGTCCTGGCCGACAGCCCGGAGCCGGGGCAGACCACCCGCCGTATCTCGTATCTGGACACGATCCCCATCTGACGCATCTAACCCATCTGAGGCCCTATGCCGACAGGTCGCGCAGTACGTCGTACGCGTACGCCGCGTCGAGCGGCGGGGGGACCACGGACGGCCGCCGCCCCGGTGGCCGGACCCGGGTGACGGCGTACCGCACGGCTTCGGCGGGCGCGCCGGGGAACAGGGACCACAGCAGGGCCACCGTCCCGGTGACGACGGGAGCGGCGGCGCTGGTGCCGGTGAGGGCGCCGGGGAGGACGGGGGCCGTCAGACCGTGGCGCCCGATCGCCCGGCCGAGGGTCGACGTCGGCAGAAGGCGGCCGTTTCCGTCCCGGGCGACGACGGGGATCACCCAGGGGTGGCGGACCAGCGGGGAGCCCCCGAGCCCGCCGTCGTTGCCCGCCGCCGCGACCACGACGACCCCGTGCCGCGCGGCCCGGTCCACGGCGGCCAGCAGCAGCCGGATGCCGGTATCGGTCGCCGTACGGCCGTATGCGACGGGCCCGAGCGCGAGGCTGATGTTCACCACCCGGGCACCCGCCGCCGCGATCTCGTCCAGGGCGGCGGCCAGTTCGGCGGGCGCGGCGGGCGGGGTGTCCACGCCCGCGACGGGGCGGACGAGAAACGCACAGCCGGGGCAGAGGCCGGGGACGGGAGCCGTGGGCCGGGCGGCGAGCGCCGCCGTGACCAGGGTGCCGTGACCGGGCGAAGGCCCCGGTTCGTCCGGTGCCGGGTCGGCGCCGGCGCCGATGACGCGGACGGACTGGAGCGCCAGACCGGGGTGGCCGAGGTCGACGGAGCCGTCGACCACCCCCACCACGACGGCCGGATGCCCGGCCGGACGCGCCGTCACCGCGCCCGGCCGGACCCGATTCCAGGGGTTGCGGGCGGCCGCCACCGGATCACGGACAGGTGGGCTTGATCAGCCGGGGCGGCGAGGTGCTCTCCGTACCGTCGCACTCCCGGCACTTGGTGACGGCGACGGTCGCCCCGTCCTCGTCGCAGTAGGTCACATCGTGGCAGTCCGGTGTGCACGGCGGACGCATGCAGTCGTCGACACACGGCCCCTGGCACCGCTGGCTGCAGGCGGCCGGATCGTACTTGTGCTGGCACTGCGACCGGCAGATGACACGGCACTCGTCCGAGCAGGTGCCGTAGGAGACCTGGGCGGGGAAGACGCCGTAGCCGACGCTCGATCCCGCGGTGAATCCCGGGAGGTTCATGAGATCACCCCTTCTCAGAGGCTCGGCCCGAGACGGTTCAGCAGATAGGGATTCATGTACTGGGTGGCGACGAGGACCGAGTACTTCTCCGTGATGTCGGTGGCGCGGCTGGTGTACGACACGACGAAGTCCATCACGCCCCGGTCGCCGCCGACCGCCGCCGGGGAGACGTCGATCGAGGTCAGCGCGTAGTCGTCGGCGAAAGCCTCGAAGGTCTTGAGATAGACGGCCTCGTACCGGCAGGCCACATAGTTCGCGGCGCGGTCCATGGGGGTCGCGCCCGCGTTCTCCGTGATCTGGAGGATCTTGGTCAGTACCGTGTCGGCCGTGGCCCGGAAGCGCTTGGCCGTCATGCCATCGGGCTTCCTGATCGCCTTGAAGAGGGTCGGGCGGTCGAAGGAGTAGAGCTGGTGGAACTCCACGACGGGCAGGGAACCGGCACAGGATCCGGTCGCCTGAGGTCCCCGTACCCCGATCACCACATCGAGATCGAGCGGTGAGGGTTCGGGCCGGAGGGCGCCGATCAGTTTCGCGTAGTCCTCCGTGAACCGGGGGACGACCGTATAGGTCTCCACGCCCTGGATGTCGAGGAAGAACTGCATCTGCCGGGCCAGATAACGGTTCTCGGGGCGTCCGATGACCTGGCGCAGCGCCTCGTCGTCCGTCCGTCCCCTGGTGTCCGAGCCATGGGCGATCTGGGCGAACTCCTTCTCGACGCCGGGGTCGGGGAAGCGGCAGCCGATCCGGCCGATGGCGAAGACATACGCGTCGTGACGGTGCTCGTGACGGTGCTCCCCGGGCTCCGGGGGCGGGGCCGCCGCCTCCCGTATGTCCCCCGGTATGACGGCTTCGTCGCTCATGAGTGGCTCCCGGTGTCCGTCGGCAGGCCGCCCCCCAGTCAGCGGCGCCGCTTGGAGAAGGTGACCCATTCGTTCATCCGCCGGGCCCGGCGGGAACAGCCGCCGCACGGGCGTACGCCCACGGCGCTCGTCGCCCGGCCGACCAGATCCCCCAGGCCGATCGCGTCCTCGTGGACGAACCCGGGGAGACGGACGTCGTGGCTGGCCCGCCCCTCGCGCTCGTCGTGTTCGTCGCGCTCCCGGCCCATGTCGGACGCTCCTGACGTCGGCCGTTCCAGGCCGAAAGAAAGGACCTCGCCCTTTCATTCTCCGCCGCGTGACAACGCCCCGCATCCGGAGGGAATGCGGGGCGTCGCGGGTGTCCGGGTCCTGCCGGGTGTGTCCGTCAGGGGACGTAGCCGACGAAGTCGAACGACAGATAGGGGGTGCTCGGGCCGGTCCACGAGTAGCCCGGATCGAGAATGGCGTCGGGCGCGCCCTCGCACGCGGCGCTGTACCGGTAGAGGTAGACCTTCATTCCGGTGTGGTTGTAGCCCTTCACCGCGCCGTCGGGCGTCGGGTAGCAGAAGTACGTGTCCGGGTTGGGGATGTCGTACTCCCGGTCGTACTGGTCCCAGTACGAGACGTAGCAGGTCTCGCCGGGATTGCAGGTGGGTGCCGCCTGAGCCGTACCGGACAGCCCGGGAAGACCCAGACCGAGCCCGAGGGCCGCCGCGATGGTGAACGCTGCCTTCCGGTGCCACATGACAGAACTCCTCTCACCGGAATTCCCCCGCTTCGCCTCGGTCAGGATGGCACCCGGCACCCCCTGCCGCGCTCGCCGGAGGCCGTGACCCTCCGGTCACGCGACCGCCCGGAATCCGTGCCCCGGCAGGGCTGGAAGCCCCGCCGGAGCCCGGTGGTGCTGTCGTCCAGGGGAGTGACGGGCGGCTCTCCGGCCGCTGGCGCCTCTCCGGCCGCCGGGGCCTTTCCGGCCGCCGGGGCGGGTCAGGAGTCCCTGAGGGTGATGTCGCCGTCCTTCGTCTTCAGCGTGATCTTGTGGCGTCCGCGCGGATCGTGCGCGATATCGACGTTCTTGTCGCCGCCGTCGGACGCGACGGCCACCTGGTAGCGCGCCTTCGGCACCCGCAGACTGATCCGGCCGCCGTCCGTCGTGGCCGTCACGCTCGCCGGGGTGCGTACCGTCAGATGGACCGTGCCGTCGCCCGCGGCGGCCGTGATCCGGTTGCCCTGGATGTTCCGTCCGGTGATCCGGCCCTTGGAGGTCTTCACCTCGACCGCGCCCTTGACCCCGTTCATCTCGATCCGGCCCGACTTCGTGGTCACCTTGACCGCGCCGACCCGGGAGAGCTTGACCGTGCCCTTGGACATCTCGCCCCGGACGGGGGTGCCCTCGGGGACCTCGACCTCGTACTCGACCGAGCAGTCACGGCCGCAGCCGCCGAGGACCAGTACCCCGTTCTCGATCCGGTGCGTGGGCTTCTTCGGGCGGTCGTCGCGGTACTCCACCCGGCGTTCGAGGGTGAGGCTCCGGGTGCCCGACGTCCCCTTGACCGTGACATCGGCGCCGGTGTCGTCCAGCAGGACGGAGGTGATCTTCCCGGAGAGCGCGCTGTTGTCGTCGAAGGAGTCCCCGTTGAGTCCGCATCCCGAGGCCCCGGCCACCAAGGCCACCACGAGCCCGGCCACCGCCACCATCCCCGGCCGGCGGAGTTGCCGACGCCGCATGTACGCCCCCTGATCCCTCGACAGCCCAACGGGCCCGCGCCCACGGCTCGTTCACCACGACGCTACCGTGCCCGCGCCTCGCCGACCATGGGGCGGGTCATCGGGTCGCCGGGTCGGGTCCCAGTGCGCGGCACCGGCTCTTTTCGGTCGGTCCGCCCTGTTCCCGGCCGGGATCGGGGCCGGGGCCGTACGGTGATGATCATGGTTGTGTCCATCGCGGCGGACGCGTGGACCATCGAGAGGGAGCGTGGGAGCGGATGACCGGTACCGACTGGCGTCAGAGGTCCGTGGTGGTGACGGGGGCGACCCGGGGGATCGGGCGGGGCATCGCGGAGCTGTTCGCGGCCCGTGGGGCGGCCGTCGCCCTGACCGGGCGGGACGAAGGGGTCGCCCGGGAGGCCGCCGGTGAACTCTCCGCCGCGACCGGCGGGCGGGTGACCGGTCTCGGGCTCGATCTGCGGGACCCGGACGCCATGGAGGCGCTGGCCGAGGAAGTCGAACGGCGGCACGGGCACGTGGACGTGGTGTGCGCCAACGCCGGGATCTTTCCCGGGAAGCCGTTGCGGGAGATGACGGCCGCCGACGTGGACGAGGTCCTGGCCGTGAACCTGCGCGGGTCGATCCTGGTGACGAAGGCGTTCCTGCCCGCCATGGAACGCGCCGGACACGGCCGGGTCGTCCTGACCTCCTCCATCACCGGACCCGTCACCGGCTACCCCGGCTGGTCCCACTACGGGGCGAGCAAGGCCGGGCAGCTCGGGTTCGTACGGAGCGCGGCGCTGGAGCTGGCGAAGGCCGGGATCACCGTCAACGCCGTACTGCCCGGCAATGTGCGGACCGAGGGACTGGCAGGACTTGGGGAGGAGTACCTGGAGCGGATGGTCGCCGCGATTCCGGCCGGCCGGGTCGGCGAGACCGCCGATATCGCGCACGCGGTGATGTTCCTCGCCTCCGACGAGGCCTCGTTCATCACCGGCCAGACGCTCACCGTCGACGGCGGTCAGACGCTCCCCGAGTCCCTCGACGGCCTCGGCTGATCCAAGGGGGCGGGACCGGCGGGTCCGGGGTCCGGGTCCGGGGCGCGGGGTCCGGGTCCGGGTCGCGGGAAGAACCACACCGTCGCGCCCGGCGGCGGGCGCGGACGGACTCAGATGTGGAGGGCGGGCCGGTAGACGAGTTCCTGGATACGGCCGTCGAGGGTCCGGTGTTCGAGCAGTTCGAGATCGAAGTCGGCGGCGCCCCGGAAGACCGGGGCCGTACCGGTCAGTCCGGTGAGGACCGGGAAGATCGTCACCTGGACGCGGTCGACCAGCCCGGCGGCCATCAGCGCCCGGTTCATCGACAGGCTGCCGTGCGAGCGCAGTGGCACCGGGGACTCCTCCTTGAGCCGGGCGACGACGTCGACGGCGTCCCCGCGGGCGACGCTCGCCTTTCCCGGCCAGTCGAGCGGCTCGTCCAGGGTCGTCGAGACCACCGTCGCCGGCAGGCTCGTCATCCGGGTGACCCAGGGGTCGCCCACGGCGGTCTCCCCGGTCTCCGGGTCCAGCAGGCGGACGAACTCCCGGTAGGTGTTGGCCCCGAAGACCATCCGCTGGTCCGCGCCGAACTGGGCGAGACGGTGGTCGAGGAGTTCGGGGCCCTGCTTGCCCCAGTAGCCGCCCCAGTCCCCGCCGCCGCCGTAGGAGCCGAAGCCGTCCAGGCTGGAGAAGACGTCGAAGGTGTACGTGGCGGTCATGGTGAGCTCCTCGGGTGCGGCTGATCGTCTCTCGCGGTAACGGTTCCCGCAGTACGGACCCGGCGCCCCGGCGGAACTCATCGGTCCCGCGCGCCCCGGCCACCGATCCGGCGGGTGCGGGCCGCGCGGTGGGGTACCCGTGGGGCGTACGGAACCGGTGAGGACGCCGTCCGCGAGGACCGCGGGCGGGCAACGACGCCGGGAGGTGGGCCGAGTATGCGGATACGGCCGGGAAGACGCTCGGGGCGCCTGCGGGGCCCGTGGCCGCGGTGGACGCTCCTGCTGCTGCGGAGATGGGTGTGGTGGCTGTGGGTCCTCCGCGGGCTCCGGTACTGGCGGCGCCGGTCGCGTACCGCGAGAGCGCGCAGACGCCGCGCACACCGCTCACGCCACGCACGCCGCGCACACCGCTCACGCCACGCACACCACGCACACTGCTCACGCCACGCACACCGCGCACGCCGCCGGGGCTGACCCCGTCCCGCCGTGTGATCGCCGTCGTGGCCGAAAACGTATGGGTCCCCTACGGCGCCGGAGACGGGTCCGCCCCCGGCACCGGCGCTGCTCCCGGCGCTGCCAACCGGGCGCTCCCGGGCTGGACGTATGCCGATTTGATACGCAACCCACGGTCAAGAAGGGCTAAAAGTTAGGTTAGGCTAAGCAAAGCAGTGCGTCTTCGCAGCCCCATCGCCGCCCGGCGTCGGGGCTGCCTGTCCGTCCGAGGAGTCGTCCGTCGTGCGTACCGTCCGTTTCCGCAAGAGCGTCGTTGTGACCAGTACGGTCCTGTGCGCCGGTCTGGTGCTCAGCGCCTGTGGCAAGTCCGATGAGAAGTCGGATTCGGCCAAGAGCCAGGGCGAGGTCACCATCACGACCGCCAAGGGTGAGATGAAGGTCCCGCTCAAGCCCGCCCGTGTCGCCGCGCTCGACAACACCTCCTTCCTCACGCTGAAGGCGTTCGGCATCAAGCCGGTCGCCGTGCCGAAGGGGCTGCTGCCGAACGAGGGCTTCGACGACTGGAAGAACGACTCCTCCATCAAGGACGTCGGCACCCACCGCGAGCCCAAGTTCGAGGCCCTGAACGCGAGCGCGCCCGACCTGATCGTCGGTGGCTACCGCTTCACCGACCACCACGCCAAGCTGGCCAAGATCGCCAAGACGATCGACGTGGCCCCGTCCGACGAGGCCAAGGGCGGCTACGTCAACGCCCTCAAGTCCCAGACGGAGACGCTCGGCAAGGTCTTCGGCCAGGACGCCAAGGCCAAGGAGATCGTCGGCGCCCTCACCAAGGCCGAGCAGGACGCCGTCAAGTCCACCAACGGCGAGAAGGTCTTCCTCGCCGTCGCCAGCGCCGGCAAGGTCGACAACGGCGCCAGCCGGATCGGCCGCCTCGCCCAGCCGCTGAACCTGAAGAACGTCCTCAGCGCCGGCGACGAGGACAGCACCTCCGTGCACAACGACTCCGGGCTCGCCCCCGAGACGATCGCCAAGCTCAACCCCGACTGGATGATCGTCCTCGACCGCGACGCCGCCGTGGGCGCCAAGGAGGGCACCGAGGCCGTCGCCGCGAAGAAGGTCATCGAGGGCATGGACGCCTGGGACAAGACCACGTTCCGCACCAAGGACCAGGTCATCTACCTGGACAACGACTTCTACCTGACCGAGGGCATCCAGGCGTACACCGACGCCTTCGGCCAGGTCGCGACCGCCTTCAACGCCGCCGGCTGATCCCTTCCACGCCGTACGCCCCGGCCCCCGACAAGGGGCCGGGGCGGCCGCGCACCTCCACCCGTACCGGAAGCCCGATGCGCCGAATACCCCTGCTGCTGGCCACGCTCGGTGTCCTCGCCCTGGTCACCACGTCCCTCTTCGTCGGCGGCTACGACATCGACCTGCGCGGTCTCTTCACCGACCCCGACGAACGCGAGATGTTCTTCATCTCCCGGGTGCCGCGAACCCTCGCCCTCGTCCTGGCGGCGGCCGCGATGGCCGTCTCCGGTGTGATCATGCAGATGCTGGTCCAGAACCGCTTCGTGGAGCCGACGACCACCGGCACCAGCGAGTGGGCCGCCCTCGGCATCCTGCTCCTCACCCTGTTCACCCCGGCCGCCTCGCCCCTGGTGAAGATGGCCACCGCCAGCGCCTTCGCCTTCGCCGGAGCCCTCGTCTTTCTGATCGTGCTGGGCCGGATCGCGCTCAAGTCCCAGGTCATCGTGCCGATCGTCGGCATCATGCTGGGCGCGCTGGTCGGCTCGGTGACCCTCTACATCGCCTCGTCGGAGAATCTGCTCCAGATGCTCGCCACCTGGCGCTCCGGCGGATTCAGCTCCATCGTCCGCGGCAACTACGAACCCCTGTGGGTGGTCGGCGCCATCGTCGTCGGGCTGTACTTCCTCGCCGACCGGTTCACCATCGCCGGCCTCGGCCGGGACACGGCCACCAGCCTGGGGCTCCCGTACCGCCGGATCCTCTTCACCGGTCTGGTGATGGTCGCCCTGGCCACCGGCGTGACCACCGTCGTCGTCGGCTTCATCCCGTTCCTCGGGCTGATCGTCCCCAACCTGGTCTCGATGGCGCGCGGCGACGACGTCCGCGCCAATCTGCCGTGGGTGGTGCTCTCCAGTGTGGCGCTGATGATCGCCTGCGATCTCGTCGGGCGGACCGTCGTCTTCCCGCTGGAGATCCCGGCGACGGTGGTACTCGGCGCCGTCGGCGCGATCGTGTTCGTCGCGATGATTCTGCGTCAGCGGGAGAAGATGCATGTCTGAGACCACAGCGCCCACCGCGCCCACCGCGGCCCCGGCCGCCGCGAAGGCCGCCGCCCCGGGCCGCCGCAAGCTCCCGCCGGTCGCGCGGATCGCCGTCGCGGCCGCCCTCACCGCCGCCGCCGCGCTCTGCTATCTCTTCCTCTTCATCGAGGGCTCGTTCGACTTCGCCTTCGAGCGGCGGCTCATGGTCTTCTGGACCATGGCCGTGGTGGCGTTCTGCCACGCCGTGGGCACGGTGGTCTTCCAGACCATCACCCACAACCGGATCCTGACCCCGTCGATCATGGGCTTCGACGCGGTCTACATCCTGATGCAGACCCTGATGGTGGCCTTTTTCGGCGGCGGTGTGCTCGCCGTCACCGACGGCATGCCGAAGCTGATCACCCAGACCCTGCTGATGGTCGGCTTCACCATGCTGCTCTTCCGCTGGCTCTTCTCCGGCCGCAACGGCAGCCTCCATGTGCTGCTGCTGGTCGGAGTGGTGCTCGGCCTCGCCTTCCGCAGCCTGTCGGACTTCCTCCAGCGGCTGCTGTCACCCGCCGAGTTCGATGTGCTGTCGGCCCGGCTCTTCGGCCGCCTCACCAGCGCCGAACCGGCGTATCTGCCGGTGGCGACCGTGGTCTGTGTGGCCGTCGGCATCGTCGTCGTCCAGCGCTGCTACCGGCTCGACGCCCTGCTCCTCGGCCGCGACACCGCCACCAACCTCGGCATCTCCCACAAGCGCGAGCTGACGGTGATGCTGCTGATGGTCTCCCTGCTGATCGCGATGGCCACGGCGCTCGCCGGACCGATGACCTTCTTCGGCTTCGTCACCGCGATCCTCGCCCACCAGATGGCGGGCACCCACCGGCATATCGTCGTCCTCCCCCTGGCATTCCTGATCGGCATGCTCACCCTGGTCGGCGGCCAGTTCGTGATGGAACACGTCTTCTACGCCTCCGGCATGCTCACCGTCGTCATCGAGTTCCTCGGCGGGGCGGTCTTCCTCCTCCATCTCCTCCGGAAGGGCACCCTGTGATCGAGTTCACCGACATCAGCAAGTCGTACGGCGACCACACCGTGCTCGGACCGGTCTCCGGGACCATCCCGGCGGGCGGTGTGACCTCCCTCGTCGGCCCGAACGGCGCCGGGAAGTCCACCCTGCTGACCATCATCGGCAGGCTCGCCGAACCGACCTCGGGGACGGTCACCGTCGACGGCGTCGACGTCCACCGGGCCAAGTCCCGCGACGTGGCCCGGATCCTGTCCGTCCTCCGCCAGGAGAACCACTTCACCGCCCGGGTCACCGTCCGCGAACTGGTCTCCTTCGGCCGCTTCCCGCACAGCCGGGGCCGGCTCACCAAGGACGACATCGCCAAGGTCGACGAGTCCCTCGACTTCCTGCACCTCGGCGACCTCCAGCACCGCTATCTCGACCAGCTCTCCGGCGGCCAGCGCCAGCGCGCCTATGTCGCGATGGTGCTCGCCCAGGACACCCGCTACGTCCTGCTCGACGAGCCGCTCAACAACCTGGACATGAAGCACTCCGTCCGGATGATGAGCCAGCTCCGCAGGGCCGCCGACGAACTGGGCAAGACCGTCGTCCTGATCGTGCACGACATCAACTTCGCCGCCACCTACTCGGACCATGTCATCGCCCTGCGCGACGGGAAGATCGCGGCGTCCGACACGGTCGACGCGATGATGCGGGCCGAGATCCTCACCGAGGTGTTCGACACCCCGGTACGGATCCACGAGATCGACGGCAGGCGGACCGCGGTCTACTACCGCTGAACCGGCCCGGTTTCCACGACGGACGACGGCCCGGCGGTACACCGCCGGGCCGTCGCTCTTTCCCGCTCTTTCCCGTCCTTTCCGCCCTCTTCCGCTCTCAGTGGTCGAGCGGTCCCAGCAGCCAGCCGCCGGGCCCGTGCGGATCGTCGTCGAAGTAGTACGCCCGGATCGCCTCCAACAGGTCGTCCCGGCCGATCAGCCCGTCCCCGTCGGTGTCGAGCCGCCCGAAGACCTCCCGCGCGTCGGGCTCCGGAAGACCCATCAGGGCCCCCGTCCACCGCACCTGCTCGCCCCGGGTCAGCCTGCCGTCGCCGTCCTCGTCGACCACGTCCATCAGCGCGTCGAGGAAGGGCCGGTACGCCCCGTCGAACGACGCGGGCGTCACCAGAAGACCGGCCGCGAAGGCCGCCGTGTACTCCTCCTCGGTGATCCGGCCGTCCCCGTCCCGGTCGGCGTTCCCCGCCAGGTGCTCCCACAGCCCCAGACTCAGTACCCGCACCCGGCCCAGCGCCGCGCAGTCCGGCGCCCGGCCGAACGCCGCCCCCAGCCGGTCGACGGCCGCCTCGAAGTCGCCGCGCTCCACGAAGCCGTCGCCGTCGGTGTCGTACGTCGCGAATCTGCGCGCGAGCCGCCGCCGCAGAAACGCATCCGTGTGCTCCGTCGCGTGCCCCATCCGTCGCTCCCCTCAACCGGACCGCCGGACGCCCTCGCGCCGGCGGCCCGTCCTTCCTACCGCGAACGCGGACGCTCCGGGACCGGAACGGCCGCGTTCGCGTACCTCGTCGCCTCGTCGCCGTACCGCTGAGGACGGCTCAGGACGGCAGTCCCGCCGGTACGTCGCAGTCCGCGTCCCGGTGGCTCTGGCGGGCCATCGCGAGCGCCAGGTCCTGGGCCGCCTTCCGGGCCTCCTCGGTGTCCTTCGGACGTACGCCCGCCGGGAGCCGGACCGTCACCCCCAGACTGCGCGCGCCTTCGGGGGACTGGTTCGTGGGCGCGCACGGCACCAGGATCGCCGCGGCCCGGCCGGACGAGCGGCCGGTGTCCGCCGGGCCGAAGTTCCGGATCTGCCCGTCCGGGTAGTCCCTGGCCCGGACGGTGGAGAACCATCCCGCGACGGGTTCGGTGGCCACCATCTCGGTATGGGCGACGAGGACGAGCCTCTTGTCGCCGTCCTGGATCCGGCAGGCCGTGGCGTAGCCGTCGGACTTCCGGACCCGGCGCTCCGCCGTCTCGGCCTCGAAGCGGTACGCCCCCCGGCCCGGAAGGACCTCGTTCAGAGTCTTCGCGGCCCGCTCGCCGGGCCCGAGCTGGGCGCAGACCCGGTCCGCCGCGACGGCGGCGGTGCCGTCGTCGGACGAGGGCGCCCCGACGGCCCAGTAGACGACGCCGCCCACCACCAGGGCGGTGGCGGCGGCCACCGCGATCACACTCTTGCGCATCTCGTCACCTGATTTTTCCCAGGAGGCCCCGGCCTTCAGGCCGGGGAGGAATGGGTTCTTGGAGCGGAGCCGCGAAGCGGCGGGGTTCGTTGCGCATCTGTTCTGACCTGCACTCTCTTTCGTTGTCAGTGGCGGTTGTTAGGTTCTGGGGCATGGTGACTGCAGCGTTGGCCGATGAAGTGGCCGGGTACGCCCGGTACACTTATCGGCTGCGTCCGTCGTCCACCGCCCGTACCGCTTTGGAGGCGGAGTGGGGGCGCTGTCGCTGGGTGTGGAACGAGTGCGTGGCGATGTCCCGCAAGGTCCACAGGCTCAGCCGTGCGGCTGGGGAGAAGGCGACGTGCGGCCCGGCGCGGCTCGACAAGATGCTTACTGGGGCGCGTCGTTCGATGTCCTGGCTGCGCGGGGGCTCCAGCGTTCCGCAGCAGCAGATCGTCCGGGACTTCGCCAGGTCCCGTGCCAGGGCGCTCAGGGACATCGGGGCGAGACTCCCGGTGCGGCGGCGGGCCGGGATGCCGAAGCCGAAGAGGAAGCGTGAAGCCGTGCCGTCGCTGAACTACACGATCCGGGGCTTCCGGATCAGGGACGGACGGCTGTACCTGGCAGGCGGGATCACCCTGACCGTGGTGTGGTCGCGGGATCTGCCCAAGCCGCCGTCCAGCGTGCGCGTGTACCGCGACAGCCTCGGGCACTGGTACGCGTCCTTCGTCGTTCCCGCCGTGACCCAGGCCCTGCCGGAAACCGGCGCGGTGATCGGGGTCGACTGGGGCGTGAAGGAGACCGCGACCACCACCAGCAACGCCCACGACCTCCCCCACACCCGGTACGGCAGGAAGGGTGCCGCGAAGCTGGCGCACTACCAGCGGATGACGGCCCGGCGCCGGACCCCGAAGAACCGGCCCGACACCAAGGGATACAAGAAGGCCCGCAGGGCGGCGGCGAAGGTGTCGAAGAAGATCGCCCGCCGGCGGCAGGACACCGGACGCAAGTGGGCCAAGCGGCTCGTACGCGACTTCGACCACCTCGCCGTCGAGGACTTCAAACCGAAGTTCCTCGCGAAGACCACCATGGCCCGCAAAGCGGCCGACGCCGCGATCGGCGCCACCAAGACGTCCCTGATCGAGATGGCCCGCAAGCACGGCAGGACCGTGCACCTCGTCAACCCCGCACACACCACCATGGACTGCGCACACTGCGGAGCGAGAGCCAAGCACCGCCTCCCCCTCTCCGAGAGAACGTACACGTGCACCGCCTGCGGAACCGTGTCCCCCAGGGACAAGAACTCCGCCCGCGTGATGCTCGTCCGGGCTGGTCTCAACCCGGCTAGTGCTGATCTTGTAAGCCCTGCCACCCGCTAGGTGCCAGGCAAAGTGAGCTAGGAATCCCCCTCCTTCAAGAGGGAGAGGTTTCAATTCTCCGTGTCCAGGGTCCTGGGGACGGCCTCGCCGTCGATGTGGTTCTTCACATTCGTCGTCGCGTGGTCGAAGCCCCGCTCGGCGGCGGCGGCGATGGTCCGCTCCAGCTCCGGGTTGGGGTTCTTCGCGGTCTCGCCGGCGGCGGCGGCCTCCCGCTCCAGCAGCCGGTAGGTGTCGTCGTGGGTGGAGTCCCACTTCTGGCCGTTCCGGTAGAGCACGTCGTCCGTGCTGTCCTTCTTCATACCGTCGGTGATCGAGCTGATCGCCGTCTCGGCGAAGGTGCCCGCGAGTTCGCCCGCGACGATGGCGCCGGGACCGGCGGTCGGCGCCACCATCAGACCGATACCGGTACCGGCGAGGGCGCCGCCCCAGGTACTGGCCGCGTCCAGGGCGCCGTTGTACTCGGCGTCGCTCGCACCGCCCCGCACCTCGGCCTCGTAGGCGCGACCGCCGCCGAGGATGCCCTGCACCTCGCCCATGACCTCGGCGGACCGCAGGGAGGCCGTGACGCCCTTGTCGTCCTTGATGAAGGCGTCCGGGTTGGCCGCGTGGTATTCGAGCAGGTTGGAGGTGTAGTTGTGCTGGCCGAGGGTGACCGCCGCATAGCCCTCGGGGTTGCGGCCCAGGGCGTACAGGAAGCGGGTCGCGTCGCCCTGGTCGAGATCGGCGGTCGCGCCGGGCGCGATGAAGACATCCGCCTCGCCCTTCTCGCCGGCGCTGAACGAGCGGTTGATGTCGGGCATGTACTCGGCGGTCATCTGGCCGAAGCTGTCCGACATATAGCCGTTCTTGAGGAGGCGGTCGGGGTTGTCCGACACCGACTCCACGACGTTCTTGTAGAGCGACGCCTGCTCGGGGGAGTGGGCCACGGTCTCCGACGTCGGCAGCTCGCCCGCCGGGTGGCCGGTCGTCGCGGCCTCCAGGGCGGCGGCGAGATAGTTCTTGCCCGAGATGCTCTGCTCGCCCTCGGAGTCCTCCTCCCGCATCCAGTCCCGCTCCTCGAAGAGGTACTGGAAGTTGGTGAGGTCGACATGGCCCTTCTTGCCGTCGTCGTCGGTGTCGCGCTTGAAGGGGTTGCCTTCGGCGTCCTTGTCGATGAACTCCGCGTTGAAGAACGCGGTCGCCGCGTCGGGGCTGTTGGAGAGCGCCTTCATATAGCCGGTCATCGGGTCGAAGCCGAAGTCCGTGCCGGTGGAGTTGAGGTGCGGCCAGAGCCCGCCGCCGTGGTAGCCCCAGATCTGTTCGGGCCGCCGGCCGTCGCGTACGCCCTCCTGCTCCTTGGCCATCATCCCCGTGCCGTAGCTGTTGAGGAAGTCGTCGTCGAAGTCGCCCGCGCGCATGAGGTTGCTCATCACCACATAGCCGGAGAGCCCGTTGAGGGCGCCGACCGGTTTCTCGACCGCGATCAGCATGTCCGTCTTCCAGGCCTTCATCTCGGGGGAGTGGCTCTGGGTGGCGTTGGCGAGTGTCAGGCTCAGGTTCTTCTGCAGCTCGTCGTACTGGTCGAGACGCTTGCCGTCGGCCGGGTAGTCCCGGGCGTTGGGGTCGTTGAGCTTGGCCCAGAAGTCGAGGGTGCCCTGCGCGCCGAGCTGCCGCGCGAACGTCTCCGCGAAGAGGCTGTCGCCGTTGTACTGGCCGAGCCCGGCGTTCAGCCGGTCGAACTCCTCGGCGGTCAGCTTGCTCGGGTCCTTCTTCGCCAGGGCGGCCAGTTCCTCGGCCTTCTTGACGGCGTTCGCCGCCTGGTCCCGGTCCTTGTACGAGGATTCGCCGAAGCCCTTCTCGGCCTGTCCGGCCAGGGTGCGCAGCACGCGCGCCGCGGTGCTGTCGCTCTCGGTGGCCTTGGAGACGATCCCCTGGATCCGGTCGCGCACCCCGTCGACGTCGCCCTGCTTGACGTCCTTCCCCGCGTCGCCGTCGGCGGCCCGGACGAGGAAACCGGCGCCGTCGGGGCGGACCGAGATATTGCGGCGCTGGGCCGCGGCTATCGCTTCGTCCAGTTCGCCCTTGAAGCCGCGCAGCTCGGCCGCGGTGTCCTTGAGGATATTGCGGATGGACTCGGCCTGGGTGTGGGCGTCGGCGAACTCGCCGACGGTCTTGCCGATGAACTTCCGGGAGACCTCCGAGTTCACCCCCCGCCAGTCGGCGCCGTAGGCGGTGGCCTTCAGCCCCTCGTTGGCGGCCGTGTCGATGTTCTTCAGATTCTTGACGAGGGTGCTCCAGTCGGTCACCGCCGAGTCGAGCTTGCTGAAGTTGGCGTCGAGAAGTGCGGAGAAGTCCATCTACTTGTCGTCCTTCTTCTTCTCGTCGCCGTCGCCGTAGACCTCGTTGCGTTTGCCGGGCGGGCCGACCCGCTCGTCGAAACCGGATTCGAGCGCGGCGATACCGCTCATCTCGCGCTGGATGAAGACCTCGTCACCGGCGTGGGCGTTCTTGGTGAAGTCCATGTGGTTGGAGATATGGGCGCAGGCGTCCATCAGATCCGCGAGCGACGAGGACCATTTGATACTCACATGCGTCAGCGCGCCGCCGAGATCGAAGCCCTGGGACGAGAGGTCCGTCCCCGCCGAGTCGGTGGTCTTCTCGGCCACCCGGCCCTCGTTCCACAACCGGTTGTACAGCCCGAAGGCCTGGTCGCCGACCTTGGCCAGATGCTGTTGGTCGACCTTGAGGTCGCCCTGGCTGTTCGTGGACAGCGTCTTGCCGTCGCCGGGCTCGTCGGGCACCCGGTTCAACTGCATCTGGGTCGACTGCCGCTCGACTGCGTCCGACTTCAGCTGTTCCCATTCGTCCCACGCCATGGCGGGATCCCCTCCCGTTTGGTTCTGCACATGCCGTCGGCGGACCGCGATGGCCGGATCCCGCCCCCGCCGCCCTCACCGCCCGTGCCCTACGGCAGCGGGTTCCGGCCAGGGCCGGGGGTTCGCCGATCATCCGGGCCCGTCGACGGGCCCATTCTGCTACGCGTCGCCGTAGTACTCGCGCATCCGTGTGCGGGAAGTGGGGAGGTTGCATGGCCGCGCGGCCGGACCGGTGGCACGGATCGGCCGGAATTTCGGATATGTGACCAAGGGCACATGGGGCGGTTTTAAGCCATCAAAGGTGACATGGTGGGAGCGTGCTGGACGATACGGACCGCAGGATCGTGCGCGTACTCACCCGGGACGGCCGGACCCCTTATACCGCCCTCGCCCGTGAGCTGGGCGTTTCCGAGGGCACCGTACGCCAGCGGGTGGCCAGGCTCCAGGAGGCCGGCGTGCTGCGGATCGTCGCGCTCTGCGATCCGCTGCGGCTGGGACACCAGTCGGTACGGCTGATGATCCGCGTCCGCGATCTCACCCCGAGGGCGGTGGCCAAAACGCTCTCCGGAATGCCGATGATCAACCATGTCGCGCTCTGCGCCGGAAGCCAGGACATCTTCCTGGAGGGCACCTGCCGCGACCAGGCCCAGCTGGTCCAGCTGCTGGACGACATCCGGATGCTGCCGGGGGTCTCCCGGGTCCAGGTCCTGCTGCTGCTCGAACTCTTCAAGGACTACACCTGGAGCGGGCTGGCGAGCGCCGTGGGCCAGGGCGTCGCGGAGGAGTAGCCGGTACGGGCCCGGTCCCTCGCCGCCTTCCGTACCGTACGGACCTGTTCGCGTCCCCGCCCTGTTCGCGTCCCCGCCCTGTTCGCGCCCCCGCCCCGTTCGCGTCCCCGGTCCGTTCGTGACCCCGGGCCCGTGCGCCTTCCCGGGCCCGTACGGCTCGCGCCCCGCTCGCCCGCTCAGCCGGGGATGATCCGCTTCCCCGGCCGGACCGGGACCTCCCGGAACCCCTCCCACAGATACGAGTCCTTGATGACCTCCAGCACGGTCAGCGCCTCGGCGTGGGCGACCCCGTTGACCCGGCGGACCCGCTCCGTCAGCAGCTCCGCGAGATGTTCGAGATTCCGGCAGCGCACGTCCACGATCAGGTCGTAGGGCCCGACGCAGGAGGCGACGTACCGCACCTCCGGCATCCGGGACAGCTCATGCGCGACCAGGGCGACCGGGATGTGGTGGACCCGGACCGCGAGATGGACCTCCATCTCGCCCATCCGCACCGCGTCGGTCATCCCCACCACCTGGAGGACGCCCTTGCGCTGGAGCCGCTGGTAACGGGCTCGTACCGACGCCTCCGACAGACCGACCGTCCGGCCGATCTCGGCGAAGGAGCGGCGGCCGTCGACCCTGAGCTGGTCGATGATCTGGCGGTCCAGGTCGTCGATCACCGGGGGACCTCCGGTCGGGTCGGGGGCGGGCACTGTCAGCACCATCATGGACCTGCCCTGCTGACACGCCAAATGGCGCCCGTCACATCCCGGGCTGCGAGATGCGTGGAAATCAGGCGGTCTTTCCACGGGATTCGTTTCGGTTTCATCTTTCCGGCGCCGGGTCGGTTAACCGACGCTTTCCCCAACCGAAACCCCGGCCCCCGCCGGTCCCGCCCAGGGCCGCCGAACGGGCTCCGGCCCCCTCTTCCGCCGCCCGGCCGCCGCGTCCACCGCGACGGGCCCGGCGGCGGCCGGGACCCGGACCGGAACCGCCCCCCGGACAAGGAGTTCAGCGCCATGCACACCACCCCTCCCCCCGACCGGACGTCCCACCGGGCACCGCGGTGACGGTCGCGGCGGCCACCACCGGCGCGACGCCCCGGCGGCCCGGGGAGCCCCCCGTCCCGTCCGCCCGGGAGCCGCGCGCCCGCCGGGCCGCGGTGACGACCCTGCTCCTCGCCCCCGCCGGGATCACCGTCGCCGGACTGGTCCTGGTCCCGCTGCTCCTGGTGATCCGGAACAGCTTCGCCTCGGCCGACGCCTACGGCGGCATCCAGGGCGGCTGGACCCTGGCGAACTACCAGGACCTGATGGACCCCGTCTATCTCAAGGTCTTCTCCTACAGCCTGGGCATGGCAGCCCTGAACACCGCGGTCTGCCTGGTGCTCGGCTACGTCGTCTCGTACTACCTGTCGAGCCGCTCCCCGCAGCGCCAGATGCTGCTGCTCCTGCTGATCATCGTCCCGTTCTGGACCGACTTCCTGGTCCGCACCTTCGCCTGGATCAATCTGCTGAGCCCCGGCGGCCCGGTGAACAGCCTCACCGACGCCATCGGGTTCACCGACGGCGCCACCCAGTGGATCCCCAGCCAGGGCGCTTCCTTCGTCGGTCTCGTGTACGCCTTCCTGCCCACCGCGATCTTCCCGATCTACGCGGCCCTGCGCGGCGTCGACAACTCCCTCGGCGAGGCCGCCCGCGACCTCGGCTGCGGCTGGTGGCGGGTGCACACCCGGGTCCTGCTGCCCATCGCCAGGCCCGGGATGCTGGCGGCGGCGCTGCTCACCTTCATCCCGACCCTCGGCGTGTTCGTCATCCCCGTCCTGCTCGGCGGCGGACGCGACCAGCTGGTCGGCAATCTCATCGTCACGCTCTACACCGAGTTCCGTAACCAGCCGATGGGCGCCGCGGCGTCCGTGGTGCTGCTGCTCCTGATGGTGGCCTCGATGGCGGTATTCGGACTCGCCGCCCGGCGGCTGAGGAGGAAGTCGGCATGAAGCACACCCTCGACACCGTGACCGCGTGGCTCGCCCGCGGCGTCATCGCCTTCCTCTACATCCCCATCGTCGTCGTGGTCGTGCTCTCCTTCAACGACTCCGAGGTCACCTACAAGTGGGCAGGATTCAGCACCCGCTGGTACGGGGAGCTGTCCCGGAACACCGAACTGCTGGCCGCCCTGCGGGTCAGCGCCGAGACGGCGCTGATCTCCGCCACCCTGGCCACCCTCTGCGGACTCCTCGCCGCGATGGGCATGTCCCGGCTGCGGTCCCGGGGCAAGGCGGTCTTCTCCGGCGGGCTCTTCCTGCCGCTGATCATCCCGGAGATCGTGCTGGGCGTCGCCCTGCTCTCGGTCTTCGGCGCGATGAGCGCGGAACTCGGCACGCAGACCCTGGTCCTGGGCCATCTGGTGGTGACCCTCCCGTACGCGGCACTGATCGTCCTCGGCGCCTACAACGCGCTCGACCCGTCGCTGGAGGAGGCCGCCACCGACCTCGGCTGCAACGCCTGGCAGGCGTTCCGCCGGGTCACCCTGCCCCTGCTCCGGCAGCCGCTGCTGGCCGCGTGGCTGCTCAGCTTCACCATCTCGTTCGGCAACATCGTGATGTCGACCTTCACCAACGGCGTCGGCAGCACCACCCTGCCGCTGCGGGTCTACTCGATGCTCAAGGGCGGCCTCACGCCCGAGATCAACGCCCTGGGCACCCTCCTGGTGCTCTTCACCCTGCTGATCATCCTCGGAGTCGGACTGCGGCAGATGCGCCGGGTCCTGCTCGGCGCGGGCCGCTCCTGACCCCCGCGCCCCTCCCCCTTCGGCCTCCCGGCCCCCTCCCTTTCGGCCCCTCCCCTTTCGGCCCCCCGGCCCCCGGTCTTCCCTCCCCGCGGCCAGTCCGCCCCGTACGAAAGGCACCACCATGCGCGCAAGAAGCGTCTCCAGAGGCGTCCTCGCGGTCTCCGTCGCCACCGTCACCGCGCTCGTCGCCACCGGCTGCGGCGGCTCCGGATCCTCGTCGGGCGGCGGCGGGAAGAAGCTCAACGTCTACGCCTGGGCCGGGGAGATCCCCGACACCGTGGTGAAGAAGTTCGAGCAGGAGACCGGGATCGACGTCACCCTCGACACCTTCGACAGCAACGAGACCATGACCGCCAAGCTCAGCTCGGGCTCGGCCGGCTACGACCTGGTGGAGCCCAGCCAGTACAGCGTGCAGCAGCTCGTCGGGCAGAAGCTGATCCAGCCGCTGGACCACTCCCGTATCAAGGGCCTCGACAACATCGCCGACAAGTTCCGCGACCCGTCGTACGACCCCGGGAACAAGTACTCCGTCCCGTGGATCTGGGGCACCACCGGCTTCGCGTACAACAAGAAGTGCATCCCGTCGGCGACCAGCTGGAAGACGCTCTTCGACGAGAAGCACAAGGGCAAGGTCTACATGCTGGACAACATGCTGGCGGCGTACATCGCGGGCCTCCAGGTCACCGGATCCCGGGCCACCAGCACCGACGAGGGCGAGATCGAGGCCGCCACCGAGGCGCTCACCGACCAGAAGAAGATGCTCGCGGGCTACAACTCCACCAACTACCCGCAGCTCCTCTCCTCCGGCCAGGCGTGCGCGGCCCAGGCGTGGAGCGGTACGGCGATGGCGAAGGTCGTCGCCGCCAACCCGGACGTCGAGTACGTGCTCCCCGATGAGGGCGGCTCCCTCTGGACCGACGGCCTCTCCATCCCCAAGGGCGCCAAGAACACCGACGCCGCCTACCAGTTCATCAACTTCCTGCTCCGCCCCGAGATCGCGGCCATGGCCACCGACGACGGCGGCAGCGCCAGCGCCAACGCCAAGGCGCGGGAGTTCGTGAAGGACAAGAAGGCGCTGGAGAACCCGGCGGTCTACGCCCCCGACGCGGCCGTCGCCAAGGCGGACTTCCTGCTCGACCCGGGTACCGCGATGAAGCACTTCCAGCAGGGCTGGACCAAGGTGAAGGCGTCCTGACCATGACCACCGAAACCAAGACCGCCCCCGGGGCGGCGGCCCAGGACCGCGGTGTCCCGGCCGTACGGCTCACCGGCGTGGGCAAGACCTTCGGCGACACCCCGGCCGTCCGGGACGTCACCCTCGACATCCGGCGCAACGAGTTCTTCTCCATCCTCGGGCCCTCCGGCTGCGGCAAGACCACCCTGATGCGGATGATTACCGGCTTCGAGACGCCCACCGAGGGCACCGTCGAACTCGGCGGCGTCCCCGCCACCTCCGTCTCGCCCCACAAGCGCGACCTCAACATGCTGTTCCAGAGCTATGCCCTCTTCCCTCATCTCTCGGTCGCCGACAATGTCGCCTTCGAGCTGAAGGTCCGCAGGTCCCGCCCCCGGGCGGAGATCGGCGGGGCGGTCCGCGAAGCCCTCGCCCTGGTCCGCCTCGAAGGCTACGGCGACCGGTCGATCGCCCAGCTCTCCGGCGGCCAGCGGCAGCGGGTCGCGATCGCCCGCGCCCTCATCGGACGGCCGTCCCTGCTGCTGCTCGACGAGCCGCTGGGCGCGCTCGACCAGAAGCTGCGGGCCGAGATGCAGCTGGAGCTGAAGAAGATCCAGCGCGAGGTCGGGGTGACCTTCGTGACCGTCACCCACGACCAGGAGGAGGCCCTGACCATGTCCGACCGCATCGCGGTCATGGACGGCGGCCGGGTGCTCCAGGTCGACACCCCGGAGGCGATCTACGAACGCCCCGCGACCCGGTTCGTCGCCGACTTCATCGGCACCTCCACCTTCCTCACCGGCGCCGTGGACGGCACCGCGATCGGCGTCCCCGGCCTCGGCCGGATCCCCGTACCCGAGGGCCACGACATCCCCGACGGCACCGAGGCCCATCTCGCCCTGCGGCCCGAGAACATCCGGCTCGCCCCCGCCGGGGAGAACCCGCCCGGCTGCGACGCCGTCCTCGAAGGCACCCTCCGGCAGATCGTCTACCTCGGCAACGCCACCCGCTACCACCTCACCCTCGCCGACGGGACGTCCCTGGTCGCCGAGGCCGGCGGCGCGGACCGCGGGGCGCTCGCCGTCGGCGCCCCCGTCACCGCCGGCTGGAACCCCGCCCGCGCCCGGCTGCTCGCCGAATGACCACCGCCGCCCGGCCCACCGGGCCCGCCCGATCCACCAGACCTGTCCGGCTCACCCGGCCCACCGGGTCCGACCGAGGTCGGGTCCGCCCCCACCACCCCAGCAAGGAGATCCGGCCGTGAAGGTCGCCGCAGCACAGTTCGCCCCCACCGCAGACGCGGCGGCCAATCTCGCGGTCGTCGAGGAGATGACCGCCGAGGCCGCCGCCGCCGGCGCCGAACTCGTCGTCTTCCCCGAGGAGTCGATGCTCCCCTCCGAGGTCTCCGACGAGACCGGGGTCCCGCTCCGGGACCTCGCCACCGCCCACTGGGAGCCCTTCCTCGACGGGCTCTCCCGCACCGCGCGGACCCACGGCGTCGCGATCGTCGCCGCGGGCTACGAGGACAGCGGCTCCGCCCTCCCGTACAACACCATGGCCGCCGTGGACGCCACCGGCGAGGTCATCGGCCTCTACCGCAAGATGCACCTCTACGACGCCTTCGACTACAAGGAGTCGCGGCGCATCCAGCGCGGCGACACCGGCCCGGTCGTGGTCCGGATCGGCGACTTCAACGTCGGACTCGTCAACTGCTACGACGTCCGCTTCCCCGAGTTCACCCGGTCCCTGGTGGAGATGGGCGCCGACCTCCTCGCCGTCTCCGCGGCCTGGGTGAAGGGCCCCCTCAAGGAAGACCACTGGCAGACCCTGGTACGCACCCGGGCCATCGAGAACACCTGCTGGGTCGTCGCCTCGTCGCTCACCACCCCCGACTGCATCGGTATGTCGATGGCCGTCGACCCGCTGGGCGTGGTGCGCGCCGCCCTCGGCGAGGAGGAGCGGTCGCTGCTCGTCGTCGACGCCGACAAGGACCGGATCGACCGGGCCCGCACCGTGCTGCCCGTACTCCGCAATCGCCGCATCATCATCGGACCGAGGTGACCCGCAGCCATGCCGCTCGACATCCGTGACCTGCCCGCCCCGCTCGACACCGCACTCGCCGACCGGCTGCGGACCGTCGACTTCCCCACCCTCGGCCACTACTTGGAGGAAGGTTTCTGCGCTCCGGCCCTCCAGCGCGTCGCGGGCACCGGCAAACTGGTCGGCCGGGCCGTGACGGTCCGTACCACCGCCACCGACTCGACCCTGCTCCACCATGCCGCCGGACTCGTCGGCCCCGGTGACGTCGTCGTCGTGGACACCGGCGGCGACCGCCGGCACGCCCCCCTGGGCGAGGTCGTCGTCAACGCGCTCGCCGCGCGCGGCGCCGCCGGGGCGGTCGTCGACGGGCTCTGTACCGATATCGAGGCGCTGCGGGCCGTGGGACTGCCGGTGTACGCGTACGGCCGCACCCCCCTGACCACCAAGCTGCACGGTCTCGCGGACGGCTCCCTCTGCGCCCCCGTCACCTGCGGCGGGGTCCCCGTCCACGCCGGTGACATCGTGCTCGGCGACGCCAACGGGCTGATCATCGCCCCGGCGGGCCGGCTCGCCGCCGTACTCGACGAGGCACTCACCGACGACGCCGAGGAACCCGCCCTGGTCGCCGAGTTGTGGGCGGGCGCCCCGCTGGGCGCCCTCACCGGCGCCACCGAGACCCTCCGCCGACTGACGTCCTAGACCGCCGCCGCCCTCCTCATCCCCCGAAATCCCCCCGAAAGGACCACCGTGTTCCTGAAAGCCGCCGTCAACGGCGGGCGCACCCCGACCGAGTGCCCCACCGTCCCGGTCACCGCCGAGGAGATCGCCGCCGACACCCGGGCGGTGCTCGACGCCGGCGCGGATATCGTCCACTTCCACGTCCGCACCCCGGACGGCGGCCAGACCATCCGCCCCGACCTGCTCGCCGAGGTACTCCACGCGATCCGCGCCACCGCCCCGGACGCCGTGGTCGGCACCACCACGGGACTGTGGACCTGTTCGGGCCCCGAGGAGCGGTACGAACTGGTCAAGGCGTGGGATCCGATGCCCGACTTCGCGTCGGTCGCCTTCTGCGAGGAGGGCGCTGCCGAGACCGCCGAACTCGTCGTGGCACGCGGCATGGTGCTGGAGAGCGCCGTCTGGACCATGGACGACGTCCCGGCCCTCCTCGCGTCGCCTACCCTGCACAGCAATGTCCGGATCCTGATCGAACCGGTCGAGGAGGACCCGGAGGCGGCGGTCGTCGCGGCCCGCGCGATGGCGGACCGTATCGTCGCCGCCGGAGTGACCTGCCCGATCCTCTACCACGGCGAGGGCGCCACGGTCTGGCCGCTGGTCCGCGCCGCGCGGGAGGACGGCCGCCAGGCCAGGATCGGCTACGAGGACGGCACCGACCTCCCCGACGGCACCCCGGCCCCCGACAACGCGACCCTGGTCCGCGCGGTCCGCGCCCTCGCCACGGACTGACCCGTACCCCGTACCCCGTACGCCGCCGCCCCCGCCCGTCACCGGACGCGCGGGGGCCTCCGGCCGCCCCGGAACAACCCGGCTCCGGAGGCACCCGGGCCCTCCGCTCCCGTCGATCCGCGGTACGAGGAACTAGACGACTTCTGCGCCGAAGGAACAGGAGTACTGGCGGGTTTCGCACACGGGAGTACGCCGAGGTTCTGTCTGTGTACCGCTACGACCTTCGGGGGCCGGTCCGCGTCACACCCTGTTCGGCACGAGGACGAGGTGGAAGGCGAAGACGCCGAGCACTTCCTTCTCGGGCGGGTAGATGCCGCGGATCGCGGAGACGAGCTGGTCATGACGCTCCGGGGGATGCCGCGGGCAGGGTCGGGCGGGCGGCGATCAGCCGTTCGGTCAAGCCGTCGACGGCCGCATGGCGGGGATAGCGGCGGTTCAGGACCGAGGTCAGGTCGCCGGCGCGGTGGCGGACGGAGTCGACGACGCGGGCGGAGCCGAGGGCCTGGTGGCCGAGGGCGACGGCGTCGTCGGGGTTGCCGAGGAGGGCATGGGCGAGGGCCAGATCGATGCGGGCGATGGCCTCGCGGCTCGGGGACCTCGATGCCGCGGGAGCCGCCTCATAGGTCGCCAGTGCCTGTTCGGCATGGTGGCGGGCTTGTTCGGCCTGTCCCAGCCAGATGTACGCGGTCGCCGGATAGGAGGTGAGGGCATAGTCCGCGAGGGGCAGGACATCCATGCCGAAGCGACGGGGCGAACGAGGCGGCAGGAGCCGGTGGGCTTCCTCGGCTGCTCGAAAGGCTCTCGTGAAGCCGTCCGCGTTGCCGTCGGCGGCGGCGGCGCGGGCCGCCTGGGCATGGAGCCGCACGGTCAGCGGATGGTTGGCCGGGGCCTCGATGAGGCCCTTGAGGGCCGCGTCGCGCGCTCTGCCGGGCCGTTGTTCATACAGGTTGACGGAGGCGGCGGCGTCCATCGCCCACGCACACAATTGGCCGTGTCCCGCCTGCTGTCCGTGGACGAAGGCGTCAGTGGCGAACGCCAGACCGGTGCGGGCGTCCCCGAGGTCGTGGGCGAGCCAGGCCAAGAGTTCGGACAGCCAGCCCGCAAACGCCAGCAGTTCGCGTTCCTGACGATGGGTGTGTCGGCCTTTGAGGAGGGCGTCGACCTTGCGCCGGTAATCGATCACCGCGTCGAAGACGGCCTGAGGTGGCTTGAGGGAGTACGCACGGTTGAACTCGGTGACCGCGAGGTCGAGATGGTCCAGGGTTCCCGAGCCGACCGAGGTCGCTTCGGCCTGCCGGGTGAACTCCATGGCCTCGGTGGTGGCCTGCTCAAGGATCTGTGCTGCGGCGGTCGGGGCCGAGACGGCCAGTCCGGCAAGCTTCACCGCGTTGCGACGTTTCGTTGCCTCCACCTCCGTGGCGGTGTGCGGGGCCGTGCCGACGTGTGCCGCTTCCTCTTCGGGAAGTGTTCCATCCTCCCTGCGAAGGACGACGCGGGGTTTCAGCCGGTACGGAACGGGGTGAGGCAAGGCTGGTCGGCTCACAGAAAGAGCCTTTGACCTGCGCCGGCGATGGAACGGCACCGTCACCGTCGCCCGGAGGACCGAACCGTACGGTTCGGATCTACAAGATCACCGACCCTGCTTACGGCCCCGGCCGCTTCCGGACCCGCGGCCGCGGCCCCCGCTCGAAGCGGGGCGCCCACGGGCGGGCTTCCCGGCTCCCTTGCCGGACGCGGAACCGGACCCGGACCGGCTCGTGCCGCGCGCGGTGGACTTCTTCTCCGGTTTTTTCTCCGGCTTCTTCTCCTCGCGGCGGCCCCGGGTGCTGTTCACGGTCCGGCCGCGGACGATCCCGATGAAGTCGTCCACCAGATCGGTGGTGGCGTCTTCAGGCCAGCACAGGGCGACCGAGGACTGCGGGGCGTCCACGACCGGCCGGTAGGTGAGGTCCCTGCGGTGGTGCAGCCGGGCCAGCGACTGCGGGACGACCAGCAGCCCCACCCCCGCCGCCACCAGCTCGACGGCGTCCGCCGTGGTCGCCGGGCGCTCGATCGCTGGCCGCCCCGGGAGCGCGTCCCAGCCCAGCGCGTCGTCGAGGGGGTGCAGCACGATCTCGTCCGCGAAATCCTCCGTGGACACCTCGTCCACCGCCGCGACCACATGATCCTTCGGCACCATCACCACGGTGGTCTCGGTGTAGAGGGGGATGGCGCTGAACACCGTACGGTCCACGGGAAGCCGTACGAGACCGGCGTCCGCGCCGCCGTCCCGCAGCAGCCCCGGAGCCTCGGTGACCGGGACCTGGAGCAGTTCGAGACGGATGTCGGGCAGCCGCTCCGTCCAGATCCGCGCCCATTTCGCCGGGGTCGCCCCGGGCACGTAGGCGAGCCGGAATACGGGGGACGAGGGGGTGGGATCGGGGGCTGTCACAAGCCCAGATTACCGTGCGTGGTCGGATTCGCCGGGGGCACTCGATATCCTGGACCCATGACGTCGCACCGCAGCACCCAGACCATGAAGCCCGCCACGGCGGCGAAGAAGCTGGGTGTGTACCTCGAAGCCACCCCCGCGGAGTTCCGTGAGGGGGTCGTCACCCGCGACGAACTGAACGCGCTCCAGACCGACCCGCCCGCCTGGCTGCGCGAGCTCCGCCAGAACGGCCCCCACCCCCGCCCGGTGGTCGCCGCCCGCCTCGGCACCTCCATCTCGGGTCTCGCCCGCGGCGGCATCACCGAGCCGCTCACCACCGAGCAGATCGAGACCCTGAAGCAGAACCCCCCGGAGTGGCTCACCCGCGAGCGCGCCACCCAGTCGGAGGTCCGCGAGGAGGCCAAGCGCCTCAAGGCCCGCCACGACGCCGAGTCCGAATCCGAGACTGGCGGCCCGGACGCCTGACGCTCCACGACGAACACCGCCTAACGCATCGGGCGCGCCTTTGAGGGAGCGGCGTCTCCGTCCGCTCCCGCCCGGCCGACGTGCCCGGAGCCGCGCAGAAGTGGTGGGCTGAGCAGCCATGTGTTCCCCCGGCGGTACAGGGCGGCCGGGCGCCCGGTGTGGGGGAGTCGTTGCTCCCCCGTGGGCTGGACGAATCCCGAACTGTTGAGCACCTTGCGCCGGAAGTTGCTCGGGTCCAGTTGCTGGCCCCAGATCACCTCGTAGACGGTGCGAAGATCGCTCAGGGTGAAGAGGTCGCCGCAGAAGGCCGTGGCGACCGCGGTGTACTCGATCTTTCTGCGGATCTCCTCCAGGGCGTCCGCGAGGATGATCGGATGGTCGAAGGCGAGTTTCCGTCCGTCGTCCGTCGGTTGTGACACCGGGGCCCAGTAGGCCCGCTTGGCGTCGGTGCCTCCGACGGGGACGGGCAGGTCCGGCCCCAATGCGAGATAGGCGATGGTGACTACCCTTCCCCTCGGGTCGCGCCCCGGATCCCCGTAGGCGCCGATCTGCTCCAAGTGCAGCCGCCTGCCGTCGATCCCCGCCTCCTCCCAGAGTTCACGGAGCGCCCCGTCGCGCAAGGTCTCGCCTTTTCGGACGTAGCCACCGGGCAGCGCGGGTTGGCCAAGGAACGGTTCCCGGCCGCGCTCGACCAGGAGCACCATCAGCTGATCACCTCTGATAGTGAAGATCGCCAGGTCGGCGGTCACCCAAGACGCCTCGACCTCGGTCGACTCCTTCGGCCGGTCATCCATCCGGAACTCCTAAAGGTCATGTTGACTTAAACGACTCCGAGCACTTATGGTCTCATGCACCATAACTCTCATGAGGTGGGGGCAGAGTGTGATCGCTTCCTGTGTGCCACCGGTCAAGGGGGCGGCCAGTGAGCCCACTGCCGCGACGCGCCACTTATGCACCGGCGTCTATGTGGACGAGCGATTCCGCGATCTCGTGATCGGTGAAGTGTGCACAGCGCCCTACCGTCGGGTCGCCCCGTCCTACGGATTCGACATCGTCCCCGTCATGCGCCACGCGTGGCGTGCCGCCGCACTGGGCGCGATCCCGCGACTGGCGTTGCTCGGTGCGGTGTTCGTCCCGGCCTTCTTCGGTGCGTTGCCCGCGACCGTCCTGGTCGTCTGCGGCCTTACCTTGCTGTGGCTGCTCCGCATCGCCCTGTTGCTCCGCAAAGCGGAGCTGCAAGAGCCGATACTGAGGCGGACGTCGAAACGCCGCAGGCTGGGGTCGACTCGGGACCATCGACGACTCTTCGGCGTGCTTTTCCCCTGGCGATTCCCCGACAAGAAGCGAGCGTTGCGGCGGATCGGCGTTGCCGCGATCTCTCTTACCCTGATCGGACTTGCCATGGCGCTCGGCCGTCCGGACCAAGCCGTCCTGGCGCTCCGCGTAGCGGTGGGCATCGCGCTGGTATGCCTCGGTGTGGGGGCCGTCCGCCAGCTGATACTGAATCACATACGCCGTACACCGACTCTTCGGCCCGCGCGCCTGTCGGGTCGGCAGCGCGCGGCGGACGCACAGCAGAGCCATGTCTGTGCCGTCTACCGTCGGCCTCGCCACAGTGAAGACGAAGACGACGACGAGGACGACCTCACCATGTTCACGCTCTTCGGAGCGGAGTCTCCCTTCGTCGGAGCCGGTGAGATCGTCTACCAGTGGAATCCGCCGATGAGTATTCAGTTGCTGCGTCCTGGCGAAGACGACGAGCCACTGCACAAACGTGAGTACCTGGTCCCACCGTTCCAGGCGCACGAACTGGTCGAGGCTCTGCGCGAGGCTGTCGGGCTACTGGAGACCGACAGTCAGGACGTACGGCTGCCGGCTCAGATCCGGGACCGTGTCTACGTGGCCGAGACCGACGTGGCGGTAGATCGATCTCTCGTTCCTCGAGAATTGAGCGAGGTCGATCTGCAGGACATCATTAATACGCCCGGATCGAAACAGCACCACTTTCTGGAAGTCACGACCCCGGTGGAAGGGGCGGAGTTCGTGGCCACCGTCCTGCTGCATATCAGCCTGCAGGGTCGTACCTTGAGCATTTCTACGGCCGCATGTGTGCTGGCTCACACCCCGAGGTCCTTCCAGCGGACCGAGGAGTTCGGTCACCACGGCGCCATGGCCGTGATCTGGGCGGCACTGCGTGAGCTGGCTGCGTTGCCGGTCGAGATCCAGCGATCCTGGCGGGTTATCCGCTACTTCTATGCCGTCGGCAAGGCCGCCCTGCTGCCGTGTGATCTCACCTCCACTCCTATTCGTAATGTGCTGATCGGTAGTCGGGTGAGCATACGGGAGAGTTCAGCTCAGGCGTGGTCCAAAATTCAGCTGGAGAAGAGCGACATCCTGGGGCGAATGAAGACGATCGAGCGTCGGCTGCTCAGGGCTGCCAGTGACTTTCTCCATTCCAGGGAAGTGGATATATCCGAGTTCAATGACCGGGCGATGAAGATCATCAACAGTGGCATTTTCAACTTCGGTGACAACAACAACTTCAGCAACAACGCCGTGGGTGACGCGGCTCAGGTGAATGTCACCGTGGATCAGTCGGCGGGCCCCGGCGGAGGAGGTAGTCAGTGATCAATAATCGAGGCATCATGAGCGAGGGTGACAACAACCAGTTCAGCGGCATCGCGATCGGGGATCACGCCCAGGTCTCCATGGGACCCCCGGCCGGTCCTGCCACGGACTCGGTGAACCGGGCGGGTGCCGAGGAAGGCTCCGAGGCCGAGTGGGACATCGGAGTGGTCACGATCCTCAGTGAAGAACTGCGTTCCGTAGTGGATGAACTGAAACTGGAGCGCTACAAGGAGCCCGGCGGCCTGTACTTCTATCGAGGCGAACACATGACGCCGGACGGCAATGTCCGGGTCGTGGTCACTCAGAGCCAGAGTCAGGGGCAGCGGTCAGCGATGGCCGCTCTGGAGAATCTCCGCCGTCACTACGCCCCGCGGCTCTGGGCCATGGTCGGGGTGGGCGGCGGCATCCACGACCAGCATGCCCGTATCGGCAATGTCATCGTCTCCACCGATGTCGTCTACTACGAGAACCGCAAGATCAATCCACGGGGAGACGTTCGCCGCCGTGGAGAGCACCGGCAGGCTCCGGCCGCGGTTGTCCACGCGGTGAACGCCTTTTTTGCCGAACACGGAAGACCCGCTCGTATCTCGGGTCAGCTCCCCGCCTACACCTCGGAGGAGTTCGAGGTCTACCCGGGAGTCATCGGGTCCGGTGAGGCCGTCATCGCCGACCGCGAGAGTGATATCCGCAGCTACCTCAAGGACTACCATGAGAAGGTTCTGGCTGTAGACATGGAAGCTGGCGGGCTGAGCCAGTACTGGCAGGAGAATTCCGTCCACGGGGAGAGCAATCCCGGCTGGATCGTTGTACGGGGTGTCTCCGACAACGCCGACGAGAAGAAGGGGCACGGCTACCACGAGCTCGCTGCTCGGAACGCCGCCCATGTCCTGCGGCAGCTGCTGCCCTATCTCTGCTGACTCCGGTGCCGCAGTGCCGGTGCCGCGATGGAGATCCCTCAGACCCAGGGAGACGGTTCGCATGACCGCGTTTACGTTCGGCGTACTCAGTTCCCTGGTGGCCAGTGTGATCCTGCTCGTCCTCGGGCGGCTGCGCGGATCACGCCCCTTGTGGTGGCTGGCCGCCGCAGTTTCCCGGTGTACCGGCACGGGGCTCGGTCGCGTATACCGCCATCAGTCTTCCGCCGAGGGAGATATTGCGCGCGATCTGAGCCGGGCCCGCTGGATCAAGGTGCTGGCAGGGCGTGGCAATGTACTGACGCGTGAAGTCTTCGCGCCCCTTTGGTCAGGTGAGTTGGCCCCCGAGTTCGTCCAGGTACTGCTGCCCGACCCAAACGCGCGAGGAGACTCCTGGCTCGACCGGCGCTCACGGGACGTGGTCCGATTCGACCCCGGCTTTACCCCCGACATGCTCAGAAATCAGGTCCGGGCCAACATGGACTACCTTGTTCGGGCGGCCGACGGGCGAGGCGACGTCGAGTTGCGAAGCTTCGACCTGCCCCACGCCTGCCGAGTGATTGCCACGGACCGGGCCGCCTATCTCACCTTCTACAGCGACTCCTCGCACGGGAGGAACTCCGCTTGCCTGTACGCCCGGGCGCCCGGACTCCTGTACTCCATCGCCATCCAGCAGTTCGATACGGCCTGGGCGAACAGTTCGCCGGCGATACCCGCCCCACGGTTTTGACGCCCTCCGGCAGGCGGGACGGCCACGGTGAGCCGTCCCGCGACGGGGGCATTTAGCACTTGGCACAGGGAATATGAAGGGGCGTCAGCTCTCGTCCGTCGACGCCCGGACCACCAGTCGCGGGGGGAACCGCTCGATCCGCTCGGCCCTTTCGCGGCCCGGTGCCTGAAGGAGTGTCAGGCCGCGTTCCGCCATGTCCGACAGGGGGTGGCGGATCGAAGTGATGGGCGGGTCGAGGAGTTTGAGCATCTCGGTGTCGTCGAAGCCGGTGACGGCGATCTGCCGGGGCACGGCGACCGACGAGCGGTGCAGGGTGCTCACGAGTCCCACGGCGAGGACGTCCGCGCCGCAGACGACCGCGTCGATCCGGTCGCGCCGCTCGATGATGCGGCGCCCCGCGGTCCGTCCCTCGTCGGTGCTGAAACCGGGCAGCAGGATGGTGGTCGCGTCGGGGCCCTGCGCCTCGGTGAAGGCCGCGACGCGTTCCGCGCCCGAGGACGACGCCTGGTCGGCGACGAGCGCGATCCGGTGCCGTCCGATGCCCTCCAGATGATCGACGAGCAGGCGGACCGCGGACGCGTTGTCGAGCGTCACGGCGACCGTGCCGGATCCCCTGGCCCACCGGTCGAACAGGACGACGGGACGCCGGGCCGCGGCGTCCCGGATCGCGGCCCCGGACGACTCGGCCGAGACGGGGACCACGAACAGGCCGTCCACCCGGCCGCTGAGCAGGGTCTCGATCTGCTCGGCCTCGATCGCGGTGTCGTTCGCCGCGTCGGTGACCACGAGCGTGCCGCCGACCGCCCGCACCTGCTGGGCGATGGCGTCGGCGAGTTGGACGAAGTAGGGGTTGGCGAGCGTGGGGACCACGACGCCGATGGTGCCGGTCTCGCCGGTGCGCAGCGCCCGCGCCGAGTGGTTGGGCTGGTAGCCGAGCCGGTGCGCCGCCTGTTCGACGCGGCGGGCCAGCTCGGGGTCGACATTGCGCGGAGTGCCCGCGAGGACGCGTGATGCCGTCGCGCGGGAGACCCCGGCGGCCTGGGCCACGTCGATGAGTCGGGGCGCTGTCACGTAGGGGGATCCTTCACGGTCGGTGGGCGGTGCGCCACGGCGGCGGGGCGAATGGGAAGCACGAGGCTACTTGACGGGGCGGGTGCGCTGGTACAGCATGTCGGAAATCGATCTCCCAAGGAGTCCAAATGTCGCCTGTGACCGTTGTCGGTTCGGTGAACCGCGACTTCGTGCTGACCGTCGAGGACCTGCCGCACCCCGGGGAGACCGTGCTCGCGCGGCGCTTCGTGGAGGGGGTCGGCGGCAAGGGTGCCAACCAGGCCGTCGCGGCCGCCCGCCTCGGATCGCGGGTCCGGCTCGTCGCCCGGGTCGGCGCCGACGCGGCCGTCATCCTCGACGCGCTCGCGGCCGAAGGCGTGGACATCGATGTCGTACGGTCCGACGAGCGGGTCACGACCGGGATCGCCGCCGTGGTCGTCGACGACGCGGGTGAGAACACCATCGTCGTGAACCCGGGTGCCAACGCCGAACTGGGCGTCGACGACCTGCCGGGCGAGCTCGTCAGATCGCCGGGCGAGATCGTCGTGATCCAGAACGAGATCGCTCCCGAGGTCGTCGAGCAGGCGGTCCTGCGGGCCCGCGAACAGGGCGGTGTGGTGGTCCTCAACCCGGCCCCCGCCCGCCCGCTCGACGCCCGGGTCCTCGCCGCCGTCGACGTCCTCGTCCCCAACCGCGGTGAACTCGCCGCACTCCTCGGCACCGAGCCGCCCGCCACCGTCGATCAGGCCCGTGACCTGCTGGTACGTGCCGCGCTGCCGTGCCGGGCCGTGGTGGTGACGCTCGGTGCGGACGGCGCCGTACTGAAAGAGGCGCACAGCCCGGACACCCTGCACATTCCCGCGCCGTCGGTCGACGCCGTCGACACCGTGGGCGCCGGCGACACCTTCTGCGGTGCCCTCGCCGACGCGCTCGGCCGCGGCACGGCCCTCCCGGCCGCGGTGGCGCGCGCCGTACGGGCCGCGTCGCACGCCGCCACCGGTCTCGGCGCCCAGACCTCCATGCCGTACGCGGCCCAGCTCGACGTCCCCGCGTTCACCTCCGCTTCCTGACCTCCCCCCGGGTCACCCACCAGCACTACGGAGAACCACCCATGAGGAACCTCAAGATCGGCGTTTTCGAGAACGCCCAGACCAACGCGAGCGGGACGGCCACCTGGCGGCACCCCGACAGCCGGCGGCACCTCTTCGACACCCTCGAGTACTGGCGTGAGCTCGCCGCGGTGTGCGAGGACGCCAAGCTGGACTTCCTCTTCCTCGCCGACGCCTGGGGCTGGTCGGAGATCGACGGCACCCGCCCGCCGATCGCCACCGAGGAGACCCTCGACCTGCCGCGGCTCGACCCGATAGTCGTGGCCTCCGCGCTGCTGTCGACGACGACCAACCTGGGCCTCGTCATGACGGGCTCGGTCCTGGTGGAGCCCCCGTACGCCTTCGCGCGCCGGCTCGCCACGCTCGACCAGCTCTCCGGCGGCCGGATCGGCTGGAACATCGTCACCACCGGCACTGCCGACACCGCGGTCAAGGCGTTCGGTATGGACATGGTGGCCCACGACGACCGCTACCGGATGGCCGAGGACTTCCTGGAGCTGGTCTACAAGTACTGGGAAGGGGCCTGGGAGCCGGACGCGCTGGAGAAGGACAAGGAGGGACGGTTCGCCGACCCCGCCAAGGTCCACCTCGTCAGCCACAAGGGCCCGTTCTTCAGCTCGGAGGGTTACGGGAACACCGCGCGCTCCCCGCAGGGCACCCCGGTGCTGTTCCAGGCGGGCGCTTCGCCCGCGGGCCGCCGCGTCGGCGGACGCCACGGCGAGTGCATGTTCGTGGGCAGCGGCTCCGTCGCCCAGCTCGCCGGGCACACCGCGTCCATCCGCGAGGAGGCCGTCAAGGCGGGCCGCGCGGCCGACGAGGTGAAGGTGATGTCGGCGTTCTCCTGCGTCATCGGCGCGACGACCCAGGACGCGGAGCGGCGCTACCAGCGGATCCTCGACGCCCAGCGGCCCGAGGTGACCGTCGCCAGCTACGCCATGTTCACCGGGCTCGACCTCTCCTCCTACGCGCCCGAGACGCCCATGACCGAGCTGTCGACCGAGATGTCGCAGACCCAGGTGGCCCGCTTCGCGGGCAAGACCGTCGGCGACGTACTCGCCGACTGGCACACCCACGGCGTCGGCGCCCGTCCCGTCGTCGGCACCGCCGAGGAGATCGCCGACGAGATCTGCTCCCTCGCCGAGGGCGCCGACCTCGACGGCTTCCTGCTCTCCCCGGCGATCCAGCCCACCGGGACCACGGACTTCGTCGAGTCGGTGCTGCCGATCCTGCGGTCCCGCGGCGTGTTCCGCGGCGAGTACACCGAGGGCGAGAGCCTGCGCGAGCGGCTCACCGGGGCGACCGACCGCGCGCTGCCGGACAGCCACCCCGCGGCCCGCTACCGGCACTGAGCCCAGAACGCGCGACGAGAGGATGTCGAAGACCATGGTCACGTCTGCTCACCACCCGCCCGGGGTGTCCGCGCCGGCCGAGCTGGACGCGGCGACGCTGCGACAGGCGTTCGGGGCCTACCCGACCGGTGTCGTCGCGATCTGCGCGCTGCGCGACGACGAGCCGGTCGGCTTCGCGGCCAGCTCCTTCGTCTCGATCTCGCTCCAGCCGCCGATGGTCGCGGTCAGCGTGGCCCGTACCTCGACCACCTGGCCGCGTCTGGCCGGGGCGCCCGTTCTGGGGCTGAGCGTGCTCAGCCGCGGCCAGGGCGCGCTCTGCCGGCGGCTGGCGGCCCGGAACGGCGACCGCTTCGACGGCGTGGCCCGGCGGACGACACCCGAGGGCGCCGTCGTGATCGAGGACGCCGCGCTCTGGCTGACGGCCCGGGTGAGCGCGACCTACGACGGCGGCGACCACGAGATCGTCCTCATGGAGCTGCTGACCGCCGAGTTGTTCTCCGGGGTGGAGCCGCTCGTGTTCCACACCAGCCAGTTCCGTGAGCTCACCCCCCATGGGTGACGACCGCGCCCTCCGCGCGCACCTCACCGGTGCGGTGGTACGCGGCGCGGGCCGGGGCCGCGGGCTCGGGTTCCCCACCGCGAACATCGCGGCGGACCCCGGCTCGCGGATCCCGCCGCCCGCGATCTACAGCGGCTGGTTCGTCCGCCACACCAGCGGCGCCGTCCATCCCGCGACGATCAGCATCGGGTCCAACCCGACCTTCTGCGACACGACTGACGTACATGTCGAGGTGTACTGCCACGACACGACCGGCGAACTCTACGGAGAGCGCGCCGGCCTGTGGTTCGTGGCACGCATCCGGGACACGGTGAAGTTCGCCTCGTCCGAAGAACTGGTACGCGCCGCCCGGCGGGACGTCCTGCGGTCGGAGGCACTGCTCGCCTCCGACCACGGCCGCCGGGTCCTCACCGGCGCACTCGCCGCCCACGGGAAGACCGCCTCCGCCTGAGGCGACGCCCACGCAGCGACCCGGCGCGCACCGCCGGCTCCTGCCTCATTGACCGGCCCGGTCCGGGCCCACACCCCCCACTCCAGCCTTGCTCCGAACGAACAAAGGTGTGAGTAATGAGTGCATTCGCGTGGCTGAACGAGCAATTCAGCTTCTTCGGACTGGACGTCTACTGGTCCGACTTCCTCGGCAACATCCTCGCGCTCGCCACCGTCATGCTGGCGCTGCGAAGACTGCTCATCGCCTGGCCCGTGCAGATCCTCGGCTCGGTGCTCCTGCTGATCGCCAGCCTCAACGTCGATCTCGGAGGCAATGCCGCCAGGCAAGTCGTGATCATAGCATCGGCCTCCTGGGGCTGGGCGACGTGGAAGCGCAGCAGGGAGAAGGAAGGCGCGATCAACGTCCGGTGGGCGCCGATGCGGGAACGCATCCTCCTGCTGGTGGCCATGGTCGCCGGAACCCTCGCCTTCGGCGCGCTGCTCAAGTCCACCGACGCGTCCTTCTACCCGGGCGCCCCCCTGTGGATGATCCTCGCGGACGCCTGGATCTTCGTCGGCTCGATCCTCGCGATGTACACCCAGGCCCGGCGGTACATCGAGTTCTGGTTCGCCTGGCTGGCCGTCGACCTCGTCGGGGTGCCCCTGGCCATCCACTCCGAGCTGTACTTCTCCGGCATCGTCTACGCGATCTTCTTCGTCATGGTCCTCATCGGCATCCGCGACTGGGCGTCCCGCAGCAAGGGCCAGGAGATCGCCTCCCCGCTGGAGTCGGCCGTGGTCCTTCAGGCCCGTGACGGCGCTTCCTCCGCCACCGGGGCGACCGACCCGGGCCGGGGCGCGGCGCGGACGAAGGATCCGGAGCCGTCGAACGACCGGTGACCTCGACCACGGACACCTACCGGTCACCTTCTCCGACCCCTCCGGACGAGGCACCCGGAGCCTTATTACCCGTTTCCCGGGCCGACGGACGACGATCCGCCGGCCCGGGACGCGTAGGTGCTCATGAGGTCGAACGGTCCGGACCGATCGCGTGGACCAGGTGGTTCCCCTTGATCAGACCGATCCCGGTCCGCTGCCGCAGCAGCCGCACGGCCGGTACGTGGTCGCCGCCCTCCACCAGGGCGCGGAGTTCGCGGTACAGGTCGGGCTCCAGCGATTCGAGAACACCGACGGCCTCCTCGTACGAGCCGGGCAGGCCGATGCCTTCGGCCAGCAGATCGACGGCGGCCACGGCCTCCCGCAGCCCCAGATCCGCGTCCTTGCGCAGCCGGGCCACCGCCCGCACCCGGTCCCCGTCGCCCAGCCGGGTCCGTACCGCCTCCCGGGCGGCCGGAGGGACCGGGGTGATCCGCGCCGTGATCTTCTTCGTGGTGCCGAACATGCTCACTCCTGGTGGGCGGTGGTGCCTGCCGAGCCACCCGGTCCCGGTCCGTTGTGGTGCCGCGACCATCGGCAACGGAGAATCCGCTGGTCAGCCGGTTCTGTCGAGCCTACCCCGGCGTGATCACGCGAATAATCCGGTCGACGGGCGGGGCCGCTCCGTACTGTGATGGCCGTCGTACGCCCGCCGTCCGGAGCGGGCCGACGGCGGGAGCTGTCCTTGTCGACCGGGAGTACCGCGGACCTCTCCCCCACGATCGACGCGGCGTTGGCCAGACGCCTGGTCGACACGCAGTTCCCGCAGTGGGCCGCACTGCCCCTGAGGCCGCTCGTCCCGGGCGGCTCGGACCATGTGATCTACCGGCTGGGTGATGAGCTGACCGTACGGATACCCCGTCACGCCGGGGCGATCCGCCAGGCCGTGAAGGAGTCGGTGTGGCTGCCGCGTCTCGCCCCGCAGCTGCCCCTGGCCGTCCCGGTGCCGATGGGCGTGGGTGAGCCCGCGTTCGGCTATCCATGGCCGTGGGCGGTGTCCCGTTGGCTGGAGGGAGAGGTCGCGACCGTGGAGGCGCTGGCCGAATCGTCCGCCGCCGCCGTCGAACTGGCGGAGTTCCTGATCGCCCTGCGACGGTTCGACACCGGAGCCGTTCCGGCCGACATCGCCGGCGCGGGCCTCTCCGCCGGATCGCTCGCCGACCGGGACCGGGACACCCGGGCCGCCATCGCGCGCATCGCACGGGCCGGCGGCCCGTTCGACACGGCGGCGATGACGGAGCTGTGGGACGAGGCGCTGGGCGCCCCCGCGTGGAACGGTCCACCGGTCTGGTTCCACGGCGACTTCCACACCGGCAATCTGCTGATGGCCGACGGCCGCCTCAGCGCCGTCATCGACTTCGGCGACCTGGGCGTCGGCGACCCGGCCCCCGACCTGACCATCGCCTTCACCTTGATGTCGGCCGGGAGCCGGGCCGCCTTCCGCGCCGCGCTCGGAGCGGACGACGCGACATGGACACGGGGGAGGGGCTGGGCCCTGGCGACCGGCCTCAACGCCTACAGCGCCTACGCCGCCGACAATCCCCGCGTCGCCGAGCAGACCACCCGTCAGATCACCCAGGCCCTCATCGGCTGAGACGACGACGGCGCGATGCCGGGCCCGGCGGCTCAGGGCCCGGCGGCCCAGGACGCGGCGGCTCAGGACGCGGTGCAGTCGACGCGCACGGGAGCCGCCGCGGCGTGGCGGTTGTCGGCACCGCTGCCCCGGTTGTCGAGCACGACGGAGATCTTGCCGCCGCTGATCCGGTAGGTCCCCGCAGGCACCCACTGACCGCGGCGCGAGGGCTGGTTGATCGTGAAGGTGCCCAGTCGATTGCTCGACTTCTGGGCGAATGCCCGGTACACCGTGTAGTGGGCCGGGGTGCCGCCGACGTAGTCGTTGTCGCCCACATCGGGGATGAACACCTCGACCGAGCAGAGCCCCTTCTCCACCCTGCCGGTGGTGAACTTCCACTGGGCCCAGATCCCGTCGGACGTGGAGCTGCCGGACATCGGCAGGCTGTAGAACAGGCCGTTGCAGCCGTGGGACTTCGTACTGCCCCAGTGCTTGAGCCAGCCCTCGTTCTTGTCCACGTAGTAGTCGCCCGTGGCGAAGCCGGGTGTGTCGCAGCCGAGTCCGATGAGATGGGAGTAGGTGGCGGCGGCGGGCGGTGCGGGCGGCGGGGCCGCGGGGGTCTGCTTCGCCGGGTTCGACTTCGGCGGGGTCTTCCCGCCCGGAGCGGCGGGCGGCTTCTGCTCCGGCTTCGCCGCGGCCTTCCCCGTGGGGGTGCCCGGCGCCTTCCCGGGTGTCGTCGTGCCGCCGGGCTTCGCGGCGCCGTTGCCCGAGGGCGGGGCGATACCGCCGTCCCGGGGTCCGGCCACCGGGCCGAGTCCCGCGGCCGGTACGGGACCGTTGCCGAAGCGGACTCCTCCTGCCCCGCCCGCGCCCGCGCCCGGCCGGGCCGTACCGCCCTTGGCGCCACCGGGAACCGCGAGCCGCTCCTCGCCCGGGACCAGCCCGGGGCCCACGCCGTCGGGGTTCATGGGGTTCCCGTCCGAGGCGTTCCCGGCGGCCGACTTCCGGGGCTTCTCGTCGGAGCCGGAGATCAGGAACGGGACCGCGACGAGTACCAGACCACCGAGTACGGCTGCGGCGATCAGGGGTTTGTTGGGCCTGCCGGGCGGGGTGCCCTCGGAGTTCGCGCCCGCGCCGGAGCCCGGCCCGGCCGTACGGGTCGCCGTGGCGAAGCGCGCCCGTACCGCCGCCATCGTTCCGGCGCGGGTCCGCGCGGCACCGTCGGCAGCGCCCGCCCCCGAGGCGTTCGTCTCCGCCGGCTCCCCACCGCGTGACCCGGTCGCCGGGGCCGCCGCCGTCGTTGAAGCGGTCGCCGAAGCGGCGGGTGCCGTGGACGAGGTAGGAGTCGGTGTCACCGGGGCCGCCGCCGATTCGGACGACGCGGCCGATGACGACGGGGCGGCCGTCCGCCCGCTCACGGTGGCGACCGCCGTCGACGACGCGCCGTCCGGCTCGGAGTCGGAGTCGGAGTCGGGGTCGGGCCCGGCCGAGGGCGTGGCGCTCGGCGCCGGGGCGGGAAACAGCCCGGTCGTCGGCTCTTCCGCCAGGGCCGCTACGGCCGCCGCGCGTCGCACGGGAGCGCTCGGTGCGCTCCCGCCGTCCGGGGTGGTCTCTCTGCTTGCCATGCCTGGGGCCGCCTTTCTGGTACGGGGAGGGGGAGAGGGCCGGCGGAGGGGCCGGGGCGCTGGGCCCGGCCCGCTCAGGACGCCGGCGGGAGGTACTGGACGAACGGGCCGGTGCACCGGCCGGGCCAGGGCGGCGCGCCGGAGGCCGGGCCGCGGGCCGCGGCGTCCAGCTTCTCCAGTGCCTCGGGGGACGGTTCGCGTGCCGGGCCGCCCGGGGGCGCCTCCGCCAGCAGCACCCGCGCGGGCAGCCCGCCACCCCGCTCCCGGCGGGCCAGAACGGTGAAGGTTGACCCGGCGGGGAACAGGGCGCCGTCGCCTTCGGGCGCGAGGACGGAGGTGCGCCGTGCGGTGACGGAGCGGATGACGTAGCGGACCAGAACGTCCGGCGGCAGCGGGGCGCCGGGGCGGCCCACCGGGGCGACGTCCAAGGGGACGTCGCAGCTCAGGACGGCCCCCGGGACCACGTCGCGCGGAATGCCCGGCTGGGGCACGGCGCGTACCAGGGTGCCGCGCAGGGCGGGCAGGCGGCGCAGTCCGGAGGCGAGACAGGCCGCGTAGGGGCGCAGCCGGTCCGTACCGGCCGCGAGGGCCCGGGCGCCGAACGGGTCGTCCGGGCCCGAGGAGAGATAGAGCCGTACGGCGATCAGATCGACGCTCGCGCCCTCATCGCCCGAGCCGCGCAGCGCGGGCAGTTTGATCAGTGCCTGTGCGACGGCTCCGCTGTGCTCCTCCCAGACGTCGGCGGCCAGTTCCCGGAAGGCCGACCGGGAGCGGTCGTCGCCGAACCCGGTGTGCACGGGTGGCCTGTACGCGGCCGGGGCCGTACCGGACCGTGTTGTGGACGCGGTCACCGGGGCCGGGGCGGATCGGATGTCCGGCCCGCCGGTGGTGGGTGCCCCCGCCGGTGACGCCGACGCCGATGACGCCGACGCGAGGGCCGGGCGTGTGCCGGACCCTGGTGGACCGGAGTCCGGCGCGCTGATCCGCGTGGGGACGGGAGCCGGACCGGACGAAGCGGTGCGAGCGGGGGAGACGGTCGGACCCGTGGGGGAGGTGAGGACCGGCCCGGCCGGAGTCGTCGGCTCCGGTGTTTCCGTCGCGATGGTCGCGATGGTGGTGACGGTCGCGACCGGGGTGGCGGCGCTCGTGGGCGGCGCGGAGACGGTCGACGGGACGGCCGGCCCGGCCGGGAGCCCGCCCGACGCCGTTTCCGTGTCAGGCCGTTCTCCCATGGCCGACGAGACCGGCGTGACCGGCGAGACGGACGAGACCGAGGCGACGGGGGCGACCGGGGGAGTCGGGGTAGCCGAAGACGCCGGGGGCGCCGACACGGCCCGCCCCGCGGGGGAAACCGCCGGGCCCCCGCTTCCCGTCCGCTCCGAGGCGTGCACCGCCGTCGACGGGCTCGTGGCCGCGGTCCCGAGCGCCAGGCCCGCCTTGACCGCGAACCGTCGCAGAGCGCCGAGGAGTTCGGCCGACGCGTCCGGGGGCAAGGCGATCTCGGCATGGGCGCGTGCGGACGGCTCCAGCTCTCCGACGAGACCCGCGACGCCCTTCAGATGCGCGTCGCGCTCCCCGCCGGTCAGGCAGGCGGAGTCGACGGTGACCCGCAGGGCGCGGGGGTCGGCGGGCCGGTCGCGTACGTCCCCGGACGGCCCGGGGCCGGTGCCGACCCAGAGTCCGGACCGTACGGCCACCGCCCGCGCCCCGGACGGCAGCCGCAGGGAGGCGGGTTCGGCCCCGGTGCCGTACGGCGCGTCCGGCAGGGACCAGGAACGGGGCCGGGGTCCCGGCCGGGCGCCTTCGGCCGGAGCGGGGGAGCAGACGACGGACGTCAGCGGCGGGGACCAGGTGAACTCGCCCTCGGGCGAGAGCAGTCGTACGGTCTCCCCCGCCGGGTCGCCCGAGCCGTCCGCGACCGGGAGACCGAGGGTCACCTCCAGCTCGGTGCCGAGCAGGTCGCACACCTCCTCGGCGAGTACGACCGCGTCGCGCCCGTCGGCGGGGACGAGTCTGACGGTGCGCCGGGCGTCGGCGGGCAGTCCGGCCAGGAGGGTCGCGACGTCGTCCGCCGGGACGGGCCGGGCCCGCGGCACACCGAGCAGGACGCTCACCCGGTCGGGATGGGTGGCCGCCGCGTAGGCGGGGGCGTCAGGCCGGGGGGCGTCCGCCTCCGCCGGGCTCAGCAGCAGACCGGCCGGTACGGGACGGGCCACGCAGTCACCGACCCGGCCGACGGCTACCCGGGACAGGGTGCGCTGCCAGCGCGGCGCGGGCAGCCGGGCGCCCAGGGCCTCGGGGGCGGCGTCCGGCGCGAAGCGCCACCAGCCGCCGCCCGGGGCGGCGGGCTCGGCGACGTACAGCATCCCTCCGGGGGTGAGTACGGCCGGTGCGTCGGGTGCCTCCAGCGTGAGGCGCCAGGCGTCGGCGAGACGCTGCGCGAGCGGACCCGCGTCACCCGCCGGGGCGGCGGCCCCGGAGAGCACCAGCCGTACGGCGACCGGATCCTCGTCCCGCAGCCGGGCCAGCAGCGATCCGAGCTCCGCACCCAGATTGCCCGCGGCGGCCGGGGGGACGTCCACGACGACGACCGGCCGGCGCGCGTCCGCGGGCAGCTCCCGCAGCAGATCGCGCACGGCGCCGCCGGTGGCTGCCGACGACCGCAGCAGATGGCGGTGGGAGAACTCCTCCCGTACCGTGCGCGGGGATTCCGCCACCCCCGCGCGCGGCCCGCCCGGGGCCGGGGAGGTACGGCGGCCGAGACGTCCCAGCAGCCCCGGGAGCCCCCGCTTCCCTTCCCCGCCGGGCGTATCGCTTCGTCCCACTGCTCCCGCTTTCCTTCGTCGGTTCGGCTCGGTTCGATTCCGGTTCGGCCCGGTCGTGCCGCCCGTCCGTCGCCACGACCCCACCGAGAGGGATGGACTTCCGGGTGATCAGGTTGCGGATCTTTCCTGCGATCCGGACACGGATGAGACACCGGTGGGCCACCGATACGGGCGAGTACCCCGGGCACACCACCGGGCCATGGTGGTGCCACGACCGCGAACACCGCGCTGACCAGCGGTTTTACCGCGAGGATCGGGCTCGTCCGCCAGGTCGGAGCGAGCCGGTGACGCGTGCGAGACGACGGACTCGTACCCGATAACTGGCCGTAAACATACGATCATTGGCCGGAAAGTGGATGAACGCCGGTCGGGCCGCGACCGATGGCCGCCGTGCCACCGGAAGAAGGCGGCGGGGAAACGGAACCGAACCGCCGTCGATTCCATCCCGACAGACGGCGAAGGCAGCCCGGGCCCGCGCCACGCGGACCCCACCCGGACCGACCCGGACCGACCCGCCCCGTTCCGCCTGAAGAGGGCCTCGCGGGGTGTGACGGTCCCGTCCCCCTCGGTGGCGGGCCGGTCGGCGCACCATGCATGATGATCGGAACAGTTGCACCCGCCCCGGCCGCGAGCGGACCCTTACGGAGGAGCGGCGCCGGGGCGCCCGGGAGGTTCAGAACGTGTCACGTCAGCTGCTCACCGTCGCCCCCGACGGCACGGGCGACTGCTCCACCATCTCCGAAGCTCTTCGCATCGCCAGGACCGGCGCCGTGATCAGCGTCAGTGCCGGGAGGTACGAGGAGAGTCTGACGCTCACCACCTCCCTCACCCTCACCGCGATCGAAGGCCGCGGCACCGTCGAACTGGCACCCCGCCGCGGCACCGCGTTGACGCTCGCCTGCGACTCGGCGATGGTCAACTCCCTCGTGCTGCGCGGCCACGACGACGAACTGCCGGTCGTGGACGTCCCGCGAGGGCAGCTGCTGCTCGACCGGTGCGATGTGTACGGGAGTTCCTGGACCGCCCTGTACGCCCGGGGCGACGGCGCCCTCGCGGTGCGCCAGTGCCGGATCGAGAACCCCAAGGGCGCCGGGATCGTGACCACCTCCACCCCCGAGAGCCTGGTCGAGGAGTGCGTCGTCGAGCACCTCGGGACCTCCGCCGTCGTCGCGGGCGAGGACGGCAGGCTCTCCCTGCGCGGCGGAAGACTGCGCGACGCCCGGGGCAACGGCGTCCTCGCCAACGGCCGGGCCCGGGTACGGGTCGAGGAGTGCGAGATCTCGGCGACCGACAAGCCGGGCGCCGCCGTCGAGGGGGAGAGCGATGTCGTCCTGCTCCGCTCCACCGTCACCGACTGCGCCGTCGGCGTCTTCGTCAACTCCTCCGGAACCATCATCGTGGAGGAGGTGACGGTACGGAACAGCGGCGGTCACGGCTTCGTCGTCGGCGGTGGCGCCGCGCCCGCCCTGCGGCGCTGCCGTACCGAACGCACCGCCGGGCACGCGCTGCTGGTCACCGAGCGGAGCCGGGGCACCGTCGAGGAGTGCGTCTTCACCGGAGCCAGGGACGCGGCCGTCCGCGTCGCCGGATCCTCCTCGCCGAGGCTGACCGCCACCGCCGTCCACGACGCGGAGTCGACCGGAGTGCTGCTGGAGGAGGAGTCCGCGGCCGAGACCGACCGGCTGGAGGTCACCGGCAGCGCCGGGAGCGGCGTACTCGTCCGCACCGGCGCCAACCCCCTGCTGCGGAACTCGGCCGTGACCCGCTCCGGCGGCCACGGCGTCGAGGTCGTCAAGGACGGCCGCGGCAGGCTGGAGGAGTGCCGGATCGACGAGAGCGGCGGCGCCGGGATCCATGTCTCGGGCCACGGCAGCCTCTACGTCGGCCGGGGCACACTCCGCGGCGGCACGGGACCCGCCGCGCACGTCGGTGCCCTCGGCGCCCTCACCATCCGCGATCTCGACGTCCACGACTGCCCCGCGGACGGCGTCCGCGTCGACGACCAGGGCGAACTGACCGCCACCCGGGCCCGGATCCGGGACGCCGGCGAGCACGGCGTACGGATCGCGTCCGGTGCCCGCGCCACCCTCACCTCCTGCGAGGTGACCTCCGCGCGCGGCGACGGCATCCGCGTCGAGGGCCCGGGGCCCGCCGCCCTGATCGACTGCGCCGTTCGCGACAACGGCGGCAGCGGGCTGCGCCAGACCGTCGCCGGCGACCGGCTCGCGGTGGAGCGGCTGACCAGCGCCGGGAACAGCGCCCCGGACGCCTGGGGCACCGCCGCCGACGCCGAGGCCGCGGGGGACGGCAGGCTGCCCGGCGGCGCGGCCGTCACCGGCGACGACGGCGAGACGGCGGGTCCGGTCGCCGAACTCCAGTCGCTGATCGGCCTCGACGACGTCAAACAGCAGGTACTGACCCTGATCAACCTCAACCGGATGGCACAGCGCCGGGCCGCCCTCGGCATGCCGGTGCCGCCGATGAGCCGACACCTGGTCTTCGCGGGCCCGCCCGGCACCGGCAAGACCACCGTGGCCCGTCTCTACGGCTCCATTCTCGCCTCCCTCGGAGTGCTCCGCTCGGGCCATCTGGTCGAGGTCTCCCGGGCCGACCTCGTCGCCCAGATCATCGGCGGTACGGCGATCAAGACCACGGAGACCTTCAACCGGGCCCTCGGCGGGGTCCTCTTCGTCGACGAGGCGTACACCCTGCTCTCCGACGGCGGATCGGGCGCGGACTTCGGCCGCGAGGCCATCGACACCCTGGTCAAACTGATGGAGGACCACCGCGACGACATCGTGGTGGTGGCGGCCGGATACCCCGGGGAGATGACGGACTTCCTGGCCTCCAACCCCGGCCTCGCCTCCCGGTTCACCCGCAATGTCGAGTTCACCGACTACACCTCCGACGAACTCGTCACCATCGTCGAGCGGATGTGCTCCGCGCACCGCTACGAACTCGACGGCGACGACGCCCGTACGGCGCTGCGCACCCACTTCGAGCGCATCCCCCGGGACGCCTCCTTCGGCAACGGCCGCACCGCGCGCAAGGTCTTCGAGGAGATGGTCGACCGCCAGGCGTCCCGGCTCGCCGCCCGCGGGGACGTCGGCGAACGCGACCTCGCCCTGCTGACCGCCGACGACGTCGGCGCGTCCGCCGCCGACGGCGGAGGCGGCGCGGACGACGAGGACCCGATGGCGCGGCTCGACGCCCTCGTCGGTCTGGCGGCCGTCAAGCGCGAGGTCGGCGACCTGGTCAATCTGCTCGCCACCACCCGGCGCCGGGCCGCGGCCGGACTCCCGGCCCCCCGTATCAGCAACCACCTCGTCTTCACGGGCCCGCCCGGCACCGGCAAGACCACCGTGGCCCGGCTCTACGGGGAGTTGCTCGCCTCCTTGGAAGTGCTGCCGCGCGGCCAGCTGGTGGAGGTGTCACGGGCCGACCTGGTGGGCCGGTACGTCGGCCACACCGCCCAGCTGACCAAGGAGGTCTTCCAGCGCGCCATCGGCGGTGTGCTCTTCGTCGACGAGGCGTACACCCTCACCCCCGCGTCGGCCGGGTCCGGTTCGTCGGACTTCGGCCAGGAGGCCGTGGACACCCTGCTGAAGCTGATGGAGGACCACCGCGACGAAGTGGTGGTGATCGCCGCGGGCTACACGGAGGAGATGGACCGCTTCCTGAACTCCAACCCCGGCCTCGCCTCCCGCTTCACCCGCAGCGTCGAGTTCCCCGACTACTCCTCGGACGAACTCGTCACCATCGTCCTGCGGCACGCGGCCGACAACGGCTACGACTGCGATCCCGCGACCGCGTCGGATCTGCTCGCCCACTTCGACACGATCCCGCGCGGCCGCACCTTCGGCAACGCCCGGCTCGCCCGGCAGACCCTGGAGACCATGATGACCCGTCAGGCGGGGCGGCTGAGCGCGATGCCCGCACCGACCCTCGACGATCTGCGCCTGCTGCTCCCCGAGGACCTCCGAGGCAAGTAGGCCTTCCTTTCCGGCCCTCCCTTCCGGCCCTCCCCAAGCAAGGACGTGTCCCTGTGCGCCGCCGTACCAACGCGCTGCTCTGCCTGGCCACCCTCGCCGTACTGCTGCCCGCGCCCGCCGCGCTCGCGGAACCCACCGATCCGCCCGGGGCCACCACCTTGCCGGGCATGCCCGAGCGGCTGGCCCCGGGACAGGAGTGCACCGAGCACCCCGGCCGGGTCACCGCGGCTGCGCCCTGGACGCGCCGGGCCCTGGGCCTCGACCAGGTGTGGCGGCTGTCGAAGGGGCGCGGTGTGACGGTGGCCGTCGTCGGTACCGGCGTCAGTGAAACCCCGGCCGTGCTCGCGGGCCGGGTCAGGGCCCTGGACTCGGCGGGTGAGGACTGCGTGGGGCGCGGTACGTTCCAGGCGGGTCTGGTCGCCGGGGCCGGCACCCCCGGTCACGGCTTCTCCGGAGTGGCGCCCGAGGCCGCGATCCTGGCCGTGCGCGGTACGGGCGAGCGGGGCGAACCCGACCGGGACCGGCTGGCGTCCGGGGTCCGGCGGGCGGCCGAGGAGGGCGCCGATGTGATCACCGTGACCGCTCCGCTGGACGGCGCCGACCCGGACGTACGGGCGGCGATGGCGGCGGCCGCGCGCCACGACGCCCTCGTCGTCGTCCCGGCCGCCGACGACGGCAAGGCGACGAGCGCGTCGTCGGGCGCGTCGGCGGGGCCGCCCGCCCCGGCCCCGCCGTCCGGGGCGCTGGCCGTGGTGGACACCGATCCGCGGGGCGACCGGAAGGCGGGAGCGCCGGCGTACACCCGGGCGGATCTGACGGCACCCGGCACGGCCCTGGTCGGCCCGGGGCCCGCCGGCGACGGCAAGTGGACGGCCTCGGGACCCTCCCTGGCGGCGGCCCTGACGGCCGGAGCCGCGGCGCTGGTCCGCTCGTACCACCCCCGACTGAGCGCGGCCGAGGTACGGGACCGGATCCTGTCCGGCGCGTACCCGGGCGCCGAACTCCCGGCCCTCGATCCCTACGGCGCGGTGTCCGGCGTCGCCCGCCCGGCGCCCGTCGCCGCCCCCGCGCAGGAGCCGCCCGTCACCCTGCCGGAGGCCGCCGGCACGACGGGCGCGCGTTCCACGGCCCTCCTCGTCACGGCCGGATCGGCCGGAGTGATCGTGCTGGTGGCGTTTCTGGCGGTGGTACTGCCGCGCGGCCGGGCCCGCGGCTGGCGCCCCGGCCGCTGGGACGCCGCGGACCGACCGGGCAGGTGACGCCCGACGACCCCGGACGAACCTCGCCCGGGGCCGGGCCGGGCCGGGCCGTCCGGACGGGAACCTCCCGCACCACTTTCGTCCCCGGGCTCACCCGGTGGCCGACTCGCCCTCCTCGGCCACCTCGTCGGGGAGCGCGAGCTGCATCATCCCGGGCTTGCGGCGCACCAGGCTCTGGGCCCGTCCCGGCGGCAGGATCCGTGACCGTACACCGTCGAGGACATGCCCCTCGGACGGCGGGCAGGACAACAGCAGCGCGGACGAGTTGACCTCCTGCATCTTGCGCACCACCGGGTCCTGGCGGCCGGCGCCCGACGCGGCGCGGGCGACGACCATGTGCAGCCCCACCTCGAAGCCGAGCGGGATATGCGTCAGCAGCGGTTCGAGGGGGTTGTCGAAGCCGGAGCCGATCAGCTCGTAGTCGTCGACCAGGACGAAGAGCCGGGGGCCGTCCCACCAGTCGGCCCGCCGCATGCGCGCGGGGGAGATATCGGGTCCCGGAGTACGTTCGGCCATCGCGCGGGCCACCCCGCCGACGTACTCCCGCAGCGGATCGGCGGAGACCGCGTGCCCGATGCGGTACTCCTCCGGAATGGCCGAGATCAGCTCGCGGCGGAAGTCGGCGACGAGGAACCGTGCCTCGTCCGGGGTGTGCCGGGCCATGATCCGCTGGGCGATCAGCCGCAGCGCGCCGGTCTTGCCGCTCTCGGTGTCGCCCACCAGATACAGATGCGGGCTCTGGGTGAAGTCGTGCCGGACGGGCTCCAGTTCGGCCTGGTCGAGGCCGATGGTGATCCGCAGCGGATCGGGGTCCGCCGGGAGTTCGGCGGAGAGCAGCCGGGCCGGCAGCATCCGCACCGGGGGCGCGGGCGGCGCGTCCCAGCTCTCCGCGACCGCCTCCACGAGGTCCGCGATCGCGTCCGACAGGTCTTCGGCCTGCTCCTGGCCGTCGATACGGGGCAGTGCGGTCAGGAAGTGCATCTTGTCGGAGCTCAGCCCCCGGCCGGGGCTGACGGGAACGGCGGCGGCCTTCCGGACGTCGATGGTGGAGTCCATCGGATCGCCCATGCGCAGCTCCAGCCGGGTGCCGATCTGATCCCGCAGCCAGGACGGCACCTCCAGCCAGCGGGAGGTGCTGAGGACGAGGTGGACACCGTAGTTGAGGCCGCGGGACGCGATGCCCTGGAAGTGTTCGAGATCGTCCTGCATGTCGGAGCGCACGGTGGACCAGCCGTCCACCACGAGGAAGACATCGCCGTACGGGGAGTCGGGGAAGTCGCCCCGCGCCCGCCGCTTGCGGAACGCCGCCATCGAGTCGATGCCGTGCTCCTGGAAGAAGATCTCGCGCCGGTTGAGCAGGGATGTGACCTCCGCGAGGGTACGGGCGGTGCGCTCGCGGTCGAGTCGGCCGGCGACCCCGCCGACATGGGGCAGCCCGGCGAGTGACGAGAGCGCCCCGCCGCCGAAGTCGAGGCAGTAGAACTGCGTCTCACGGGGCGAGTGGGTGAGGGCCAGCGCGCAGATCAGGGTCCGCAGCAGGGTGCTCTTTCCGCTCTGCGGACCGCCCGCCACGGCGAGATGGCCGCCCGCCGCCGACAGATCGACCGTGAGCAGGTCGCGCACCTGCTCGAACGGCCGGTCCACCAGGCCGACGGGCACCCTGAGCCTGCCGCGGTCCGGCCAGTCGGCGGCGGTGAGCCCGAAGCCGGGATACGGGGTCAGGGGCGGCAGCAGCGTGTCGAGGGCGGGTGGCGCGTCCAGCGGCGGCAGCCACACCTGGTGGGCGGGCGGGCCGCTGCCCCGCAGCTTCTCCAGGGCGAGCCCCATCAGGGACTCCTCGGTCTCCGGCTCGTCTACGGGCTCCGGATCGGGGGCCGCGGGCAGTACCCGCGGCACCACCCACTCGGTTCCCCAGGACACCACCTGACGGGCTATCTGCGCCCGCCGTACGGTACCGCGCCGGGGTGCCTTGTACGTGCCGGAGACATAGGCGGCCCGGAACCGGGTCAGCGCCTCCACCCCGCTCTTGAGATAGCCGCTGCCCGGCTGGGACGGCAGATGGTAGGCGTCCGGTACGCCGAGGACGCCTCGGCTCTCGATCGCGGAGAAGGTCCGCAGACCGATCCGGTACGAGAGATGGCCCTCCAGCTGGCTCATCCGCCCCTCCTCCAGCCGCTGGGATGCGAGCAGCAGATGGACCCCCAGGGACCGGCCGAGACGGCCGATCATCACGAACAGCTCCATGAAGTCGCGGTGCGCGGCCAGCAGCTCGCTGAACTCGTCCACGACGACGAAGAGACTCGGCAGCGGGTCGAGCGGAGTGCCGGCCGCGCGGGCCCGCTCGTACTCAAGGACCGAGGCGTAGTTGCCCGCCTTGCGCAGCAGCTCCTGGCGGCGGACGAGTTCGCCGTGCAGGGCGTCCTGCATCCGCCCGACGAGGGCGACCTCGTCGGCGAGGTTGGTGATGACCGCCGAGGTGTGCGGCAGTTCGTCCATGCCGAGGAAGGTCGCGCCGCCCTTGAAGTCGACGAGGACGAGGTTGAGCGTCTCGGAGGAGTGGGTGAGCGCCAGACCGAGGACGAGGGTACGCAGCAGCTCGCTCTTGCCGGAGCCGGTGGCGCCGATCAGCATGCCGTGGGGCCCCATGCCGCCCTGGGCCGACTCCTTGATGTCCAGCTCGACGGGCGTACCGTCCTCGCCGACGGCGATGGGCACCCGCAGCCTGCCCCGGCCCTCGACGGGATGGCGCCACAGCCGGGCAGGTTCGTGCCGTCGCAGGTCCGTGATGCCGAGAAGCGCGGTCAGCTCGGTGTCGGTGACGAACGGTTCGGCGGCGGTGACGCCGCCGCCGAGACGGTAGGGGGAGAGCCGCCGGGCCAGGGCCTGTGCGGCGACCGGGCCGAAGGCGTCGGGCTGCCCCAGCAGCGTCGCCTGTTCTTTGCGGTCGCGATCGGTACGGACCAGGTGCAGACCCTGGTCGTCGATCCGCAGCCGCAAGGTGCCCCGGCCCGACTTCCAGGCGAGCGCCCCGCCGAGGTCGACCAGGACGGTGTTGCGGTACCCGACCCCCGTCACCCGGTGCCCGGACGGTACGGCCCCGCCGTCGACCACGACGACGGTGAAGGGCTCCTCCCGCCCCGGCGGGGTATCGGGGTCGAACGGGGGACGCTGGACGAAGTCGGCGCCCAGCAACTCCTCCAGCGCCTGGAAGTCCGCCGCCGCCAGCCGGGCCTGCCCGGCGCCGTCGCGCTGATAACCGTGCTGGGCGTGCGGCAGCCACTTGAGCCACTCCCAGTCGGCGCGCCGGTCGTCGGACACGCACAGCGCGATATTCAGGTCCTCCGGCGCGTGGAAGGCGGCGAGCTGGGCCAGGAAGGCTCGGGTCAGCGCCCGGGACCGCGCCTCGTCCCCGGTGATCAGCACCCGCGACCAGGCCCGCAGATACAGGGCGATCGGCTGGCCGGGAAGGGTGCCGTAGGCGCGGATGAAGCTGCGCAGGGCATGGGCCGACAGCGGCTCCAGATCCTCCACGGGCCGGGTGGCGGGCGGGGCGAGGCGTACGGCCAGCTTCTGCTCGCCGACCGCGACCCGCACCTCGGTGAAGTCCTCATCGGACGAGCGGCGCTCCCACTGCCGGCTGGTGCCGCCGAGCGCCCAGAGCGCGGCGGGCTCCGGGTGCCGCCAGGCCAGTGCCCGCTGCTGCTCCTCCACCGTGACCCGGATCCGGCGGCGCATCTGCGTCAGATACCGCAGATAGTCCCGCCGATCCCCCTTGAGTTTGCGTTTGCGCTCACTCGCGGACCGGATCACCTGGGCGAGGATCATGACCACGGACGAGAGCAGCATGAGCCCGATGGCGATATAGCTGAACGTCGTCGCCTGATTGGGCCTCAGGAACATCATCAGCATCGCCAATGACGTCAGGCCCATGGGGAGATACGTCCACATGGCCGAGGTGTTCGGCTCCGCCTCCGGCAGGGTCGGCGGCTCCTGGAGACCGAGTTCTCCCTCGGGCATATCGGGGCCTCGTCGGCGGGCGGGCCGACGGAACAGCATGGTGCTCACGCTGGAAGGTCTCCTGGATTCGTCATGCCCCGGTCGCGGCCGTACCCGGAACCCGAGCGGATGGGTGCGGTGAAGAGGATGGCAAAAGGGGCCAAGGGGTTCTGCGAACCGACGTGTTGACCAAGGTAATGTGCGCTACCTCCCCTTCGACACCCCGGACCCTCGGATAGGTGCGTCCTACGCATGACGGAAAATTCGGGCACATCAACTCCCGGCCTGTGCCGGCTCACGGTGAAGACCCCCCGGAGACTGCTCGATCTCGCGGTCCCCGTCGACGTCCCCCTGGCGGACCTGCTGCCCACCCTTCTCGACCACGCGGGCGAGGAGCTGGCGGAACAGGGCATCGAGCACGGCGGCTGGGTGCTGCAGCGCCTCGGTGAGGACCCTCTCGACGAGGAGCACACACCCGACGCGCTCGGACTCCGCGACGGTGAGATCCTCCATCTGCGACCCCGCACGGAGACCCTGCCCGCGATCCACTTCGACGATCTGGTGGACGGCGTCGCCACCACCATGCGCGAACGCCCCCACGGCTGGGACGGCCGAAGCGGCCGCAGACTGCTGCTGGGCACCACCGCCGCGCTGCTGACCGCGGGCTGGGTCATCTGCGCCCTGCCCGGCGGCCCGCTCACCACCCGCGCGGCCGTCGCCGCCGTCGCCGGACTACTGGTGCTCTTCGGCGCCGCCGCCGCGTCCCGCGCCGTCGGCGACGCGGCCGCCGGAGCCGCCATCGGCGTCTTCGTCCCGCCCTACTTCGCCCTCGCCGGAGCCCTGCTGACGGCCGGTGAGTCCGGCGGCGGATACCTGACCGGAGCGGCACTGCTCGCGGCGGGCGCCGCCGCCGCGGGCGGAGCCGTACTCGCGGTCGCCGCGGTCGCCGCCTACGTACCCCTGCTGCTCTCCCTGGCCGTACTCGCCCTCGGCGGAGCGGTCTGGGGGACGCTGATGCTGCTCCTCGACGCGGGCACCGGCTCCGCCGCCGGCCCGGTCGCGGTGCTCGCCGTCGTCCTCGGCGGACTGGTCCCCGGGATCTCCTTCCGGCTCTCCGGACTCAGACTCCCGGTCCTGCCCTCCAACGCCGAGGAACTCCAGGAAGGCATCGACCCGCACCCGCACCGGCACGTCGTGACCAGGACGGCGCTTGCCGAGGAGTGGATGACCGGCCTGTACACGGCCATCGGCCTGCTGTGCGCCGCGGTCCTGGCCGCCCTGCTCATCGACGAACCCGACATGGCCGCCCGGGTCACCGCGGCGGTACTCTGCCTGCTCCTGCTGTTGCACGCCCGCGGCATCGGCCATGCCTTGCAACGCCCCGCGATCGTCCTGCCAGGACTGCTCGGCCTGGTGCTCCTCACCCTGACCGCCGCCCCGGACCTGGCTCCGGAACGACGGCCCGCCCTGCTCGCGCTCGTCCTCGCCCTCGCGGGCGCCGTGGCGATCGCCTCCTGGACGGTGCCCGGCCGCCGGATGCTCCCCCACTGGGGGCGCGCCGGGGACATCCTCCACACCTGCGCCGCCGTCGCCATGATCCCGCTGGCGCTATGGGTGCTCGACGTCTACGCCGACCTGCGCGCCATATCCGGCTGAGGCCGGGCGGGCCGGCAACGGCGACGGCCGAACCCCGGCATCGCGACACCGCGACCGCGGGAAGAACACCCGACCAGGGCGGAGGACACCACCCGTGCAGTCCAGAAAAGACCAGGTCCAGGCGCATATGTTCGTCATGGGCCGACTCACCGGCGGCATGCTCCGCCAAGACCTCGACGCCCCCGACACCCCCACCGGCCGCACCAACCGCGGGCTGGCCTGGGGCATCGGCCTCGCCGTCGTCCTCGTCCTCGGTTTCCTGCTCTACGGACTCATATCCCCGGCGGGCACCAAGTCGTGGCGCACCTCCAACGCGCTCATCGTCCAGAAGGAGACCGGCACCCGCTATCTCTACCTCGACGGCGTACTGCGCCCGGTCCGCAACTACGCCTCCGCCCGTCTGATCGCCGAGAAGAAGCCCAACACCGTCACCGTCTCCGCGGCATCCCTGCGCGGCGAGCCGCAGGGCACCCCGGTCGGCATCCCCGGCGCGCCGGACGCCCTGCCCGCCACCCGTGACCTGGAACGCGGTGCCTGGCAGATCTGCGCCGACGAACCCCGGCGCACCGGGCCCGACGGCACCGGGCGGCAGACCCGCACATCCCTGCGGCTCGGCGCACCCGCCGACGGCACGGCACCCGGCCGCGAGCGGGCCGTACTCGTCCGCGCGGACGACGACACCCGGTATCTGCTCTGGGGCGACCAGCGGCTGCGCATCGGCGGCAACGGAGCCCTCCAGGCACTCGGTTACTCCGGCACCGCCCCCGTCCCCGTCTCCGCGCCCTTCCTCAACAGCCTCCCCGCCGGAACCGATCTGGCGGCACCCGAGGTCGCGGGACGCGGCACACCGTCCGGCCGGATCGGAGCCGCGGACGCCCGGGTGGGGCAGGTCTTCCGGCTGGAGTCGCCCGGCGCGACGGACCAGTACTTCCTGCTGGAGCAGGCCGGGCTGCGCCCCGTCGGAGCGCTCGCCGCCGCCCTCGTCCTGGGAGACGGACGCACCGCGTCCCAGGCGTACCCCGGCGCGCGGCCCACCGCCCTGCCGCTGACCGCCGGCGAACTGACACGGCGACAGGCGCCGGCGGGCAGGACCGCGCAGGACCCGGCGAGCTGGCCGGACCGCACCCCTCGGCTGCATCCGGTCGCCTCCGGCACGGCGCTCTGCGCCCGGATCCAGCCCGAGGCCACCACCCCCCGGGTGCGTCTCGCCCTCGTTCCGGCCACCCAGGGGCGGCAGACGCCCCCGGCCCGGGGGCCGGAGATCGCACCCGCGTGCTTCCCGGTGGACGCCATCACGGTCCGCCCCGGCCACGGCGCGCTGGCCGTCGCCCTGGGGGCCGGCGGCGGTGTCCGCGGTGCCACGACATACCTGGTCACCGATGTGGGGGTGAAGTACCGGATCGGCGACGAGGCCGCCGCCAAGCGGCTGGGGCTGAGCGGCGCCCGCGCCCAGGCGGTGCCGTCCCGGCTGCTGGACATGCTGCCCACCGGACCCGAACTCTCCGTCGGCGCCGCGACCGGCGCCATGGACCGATCAAATTCAGCCAATCGGCCATGTGGGTGAACCAGGTGACACGGGATCACATCCTCCGGGTCGGAACACCCGCGCCTCGACCCAAGGACACACCTTGACCTCTGCCGCGCCCGGCCCCGGGAACCTCCAGACTTCCAGCCAGCACGCCAACCAGCTCGGCCACAACGCGCTCCAGCAGGCGGAGAGCGGGATCAAGCGCTCCCAGCAGGACGTCCGCACCACGATGGACGGCCTCATCAGGGCGTACGGCGGCAAGGACGGCGGCGCCTTCCAGAACCTGCTCAACGAGTGGAGCGGTCAGGTCGACCTGATCACCGCCCGGATGAACGAGATGATGGACGCCCTCCAGCGCACCGGCCTCGCCCAGAACCGCACCCAGAGCGAGATCGAGGAACTGATCGCCTCGGCGAAGTCCCAGCACGCCCAGTTGGGCGACAGCGCGTACGGCGCCCTGATGCGCAAGTAGCCCCACCGGCGCCCCCGTACGCGAGCGGCGGCGACACCCGCCCGCCCTCGTCCGCACAACCCATTCCACCGGACCAACTGGAGCCCCCGTGTCCTTCAACAGTCACCTCAACGACGGTGTCATCCACGTCGAGTACAACTCCGTCCACATGGCGGCGGAGGACATGCGCACGCAGACCAAGGCCATCCAGAACACGGTGCTCAACCTCAACCAGGAGCTGGACGCGCTGCGCACCGCCTGGCAGGGCGTCGACGCCGCGACGTACGACCAGAAGCAGGACGCCTGGAACGCCGCGTCCAACGGTCTCGCGGAGATCCTGCAGAAGCACAGCGGTCTGCTGGAGCAGATCGTCGAGATCTACCGCAGGCACGAGAACAAGGCCGCGGGCGACTGGGGCTCGATCCGGGTCTGACCCCCGCCGCCGCCCCGGGCGCGCCCGGGGCGCCGTCCCTTCCTTCCGCCCTCCGCCCGTCCCCGAGTGAGTGAGCATGAGTACGGACAAGGTCGACCTCTCCCACCTCGATGTGAAGAGCCTCCGCACGTTCAAGGACAGCAAGGCCGACGGGGTGCAGTGGTTCATCGACGAGATCGGCGTCCTGATGGACAACCCCGTCGACCCCACCGATCCCAGTGGTACGGCCAGGGTCAGCAGCATGCAGTCGCTGGCCAATGTGAACGGCCTCGCCAGCGCGGCCACTCCCCTCAAGCTCGGCAGGCTCGGCAAGCCGCAGGGCGCCGACGCGGTGGGCGCCGCCCCCCTGAACGAGTTCCACAAGAGGGCGGCCATGTCCCTCACCGATGTCGAGGTGCAGCAGCAGACCCTCTTCGGCAATATCTCGCAGAACCTGGCGATCACCATCGCCACCATGGAGTCCGCCCAGGACTCCAGCCTCGACCAGGTGGAGTCGGGCAGGTTCCTCGACGACTGGGCGAACATCAACGACGGGCTCGTCCCTCCGAAGCGCGTCTGACACCGCGACAGCGCGTCCGACTCCGCGTCCGACTCCGCGTCCGGCACCGCGTCCGGCACCGCGTCCGACTCCGCGTCCGGCACCGCGCCCGACTCCGCGTCCGGCACCGCGCCCGACAGTGAGACCGTCGCCCCCGATCGAACCCCGCCCCCGCCCGCCCCACCCGAAGGAACCGTTCGCATGGCCACCAATGCCCTCTGGGAGGACGTCGTCAGACCGATCACCGGTTTCGACGGCAAATCCCGTGTGGAGGTCGGATACATCGGCGGCACCGTCGACGCCCCCGAGTACGCGGGGCGGGGCTGGTTGAAGGTCGACATCAAACGGATGTCGCTCCACACCATCGGCCAGAACCAGAAGGCCAAGGCCCGCGACGGTGAGCGCGTCGTCGAGTTCTACGACGACGCCGACCAGGGCAGCGCCATCTCCAGCTACTACCGGGTGACACTGTCGCTCGCCGCGAACGCGGCCAGCGGCAAGGACTTCAGCGACGGCGGATTGGCCGGCCAGTTCAACTACGGCTACGGGCGGGCCCTCGGACAGCTGAAGGAGACGGGAACGGCCAAGGGCGTCGAGAACAGCCAGGGGAAGACCCCGACGGACAGTGTCGAACTCACGTCCTTCGTCGAGAACGCCAAGGCGTTCGACGCGGTCCTGAAGTTCTTCCGGGACAAGGAGCCGGCGCTGGCGTCGTGGCTGGACCAGCTCGGCGGCGACGACGCGGCCTGGCGGGGCGGCAGCGCCGACACGTTCCGGGAACTGATCGACGGAGTGCACCTCGGCTACAAGAACCTCGCCACCGTGCTCTCCTCCGGGCCCGCGGCCCAGCAGACGAAGATGTCGTACATCAACCCCGCCTACACCCCCGCCTCCACGGTCGCGAAGGCGCTCGTGGAGGCGGCCAACGGCATTCACGACGCCGCCGTCGAGCTGCACACCGCCTGGGAGACGTGGAAGAACCACGCGGGCGGTGGACACCTCCAGGCGGACCATCTCGACTACTGGATCGACCGGGTCGGGGTGTACCTCAACGACCACAACATCATGAGGACGAGAGACGCCTCGCGCCTGCACACCGTCGGCATGGGCAGCGGCTTCGGCACCAGGATCGAGACCCTGCGCGAAAAGGACGAGTCGACGGGCCCCTTCTCCGTCGCCCACCCCGAGTTCGGTGATCTGCGGAATGCGGAGGCCTGGCAGGCACTCGCCCAGAAGTCGTACCAGACCTGGGTGAACGGTGCCCCCGCCGTCCCCGCCGAGGCCGTCGGCGCGCTGACGGGCCTCGTCGCGCTGGACAATGTCGCGGGACCGCTGGCGACCCGGCTCAACAACAACCTGGCCAAGGTCGCGCGAACCACCTCCGTCTTCACCTTCAGCGCGGGATTCACCGATCTGCGCTCCCGCTACCAGCAACGCGAGGGCGAGCGCAAGGCCGGAGAGGCGGAGCGGGAGGCCGAGCGCCAGAAGGAGGAGATGGAGAAGAAGAAGGAGGAGATGGAGAAGGGGCTGGGCGGCGGCGGTCAGCCCCCGCCCGGGCTCGGCCCCAACGGACTCGGCGGCAAGGACGGCAACCTCGGCGCCGGCGGCCCGGGCGGTCTCAAGCCCCCGCCCGGGCTCGGCCTCAACGGGCCGGGTGGCAAGGACGGCAATCCCGGTACGGGCACGGGGGGCCCGGGGAGCCTGAAGCCCCCGCCGGGCCTCGGTCTCAACGGGCCAGGCGGGGACCCGGACAAGCAGGTCATCCGCAACCCCGACGGCTCGGTTTCGGTACGCAACCCCGACGGGTCGTACACCACCACGCGCCCCGACGGCAGCAAGGAGACCACCCCGCCCGGCGTCCTCCCGCCCGGGCTCGGCCCCAACCAGCCGCCCGGCACCGGACTCAAGCCTCCTCCGGGGCTCGGACTCAATCCGCCGCCCGGCACCCCCGGGGCCGGTACACCCTCCCCGCCGCTGAAGACCGTCAAGGGCCCCGACGGCTCCACCACCTCGTACAACCAGGACGGCTCGCGCACCGTCACCCACAAGGACGGCGCCACCACCACCATCGGGCGCGACGGTACGGTGACCACCGCCAACCCGGGCGGGTCCACCACCGTCCTGCACCGGGACGGCAGCCAGTCCGTGACCTATCCGGACGGCAGCAGGACGACCTTCAAGCCCGACGGCAGTTCGGTCACGCAGTACAAGAACGGTGCGACCGTCCAGCGCGCGCCCGACGGCACGCTGACGACCACGGACCCCGAGGGCGACAAGTCCGTCAGCCGTCCCGGCCCCGGCGACACCGTCCGCAACCCGGACGGCTCCACCACCACGTACAACAAGGACGGCTCGACCTCCACCGTCCACCCCAACGGCACCCGGACCACGGCCGGGGCCGACGGCACCGTCACGACCGTCGACCCGGACGGCACGAAGACCGTCTCCCGGCTCGGGCAGACCTCCTCGACCATCGAGTACGCGGACGGCTCCGTCGCCAAGGTCGAGAAGGACGGCACGGTCGTCACCACGTACAAGGACGGCGCCTCCACCCGGCTCGGACCCGACGGTACGTACACGGTGACCGACACCGAGGGGAAGAAGACCACCGAGCATCTCAACCCGCTCGGCGGCAAGGCCGGGGCCGTCACCCAGCACAACACGGACGGCTCCACCACCACCCGGTACCCGGACGGCACGGTCGACCAGGAGTTCAAGGACGGCAGGCGCAGGGTCAGCTATCCGGACGGACGGATCATCACCACCGACGAGGACGGCCGCACCGTCGGCACCACCGGCGGCAAGCCCGGTACGCCGCCCCCGATCCCCGGCGGCGCCGGGTCCGGCCGGCTCGGCGACGGAGACCTCTCGGGCAACCGGTGGAACCCCAAGTCCTGGCAGGGCCCGTCCGGCGGCGGCTACCAGCCCCCGTCCCTCAGCCTCAACTCCACCGGCGGCGGCCTCGGGCCCCCGCCCCCTCCCGGGGCCGGCCTCGGTTCCGGGACCGGAGCGGTGGGGGACGTACGGCCGGCCGCCGCGAACGACTCGGCCGGCGCCAGGGCCCGCCCGGCCCAGGCCCTGCTGGACGACCCGTCCCGCCGCCCCGCGACCTCCTCCGGAATGATGCCGCCGATGATGCCGCCCCCCATGGGAGGAATGGGCGGCATGGGTGGTCAGGGCGGCCAGAGCGACGAGCGCGAGCGGCAGACCTGGATCAGTGAGGACGAAGAGGTCTGGGGCGCCGACGAGGGCGGCGTCGCCGGAGTGATCGGCAGATGACCGGCAGATGACCGGCCGGTACGAGTACCGGCCACGAGAACGACAGGCGGACACGGAGAGATGACCAACCACTGGGAAGCGCGGCTCGCGGAAGCGCTCACGGAGTTCGAGGAGACCCGGGAGCAGCTGAACAAGGCCGCCGCCGAGGCCACCCGGATCTCGGTGACGGTGACGTCGAAGGACCGCTCGGTGGAGGCCACCGTCGGCGCCCAGGGCGAGCTGCGGAGCCTGCGGTTCCCCACCTCGCGCTACCGCTCGATGGCACCCGCGGAACTGTCGGGCGCCCTGATGAGCACCATCGCCCGGGCCCGCCGGGAGGCGGCCTCCCAACTGCTCGACCTCTACCGGCCCTTCGGCCCGGTCCCCGGGATGTCGGCCGACACCGAGGCCGGATTCACCCCCGTGGCCTGGGACGAGCTCCTCGCGCCGCTGCGCGAGGAGGGCATCGATGTGCCCGCGACGCGCCCCGCCCCCTCGGGCGCGCTGCTCGACGAACTGGTGGACGACGAGACCGACGGCGACACCGTGGCACGGGAAGGAACGACACGATGAGCGGGCTGGACGTCGACCCCGGCGGGGTCGACAAGGGCGGCGACGCCCTGGACGAGGTGGGCGAGAAGCTCAAGATCATCCGTGAGGAGTACCTCGACAAGATCAGCAGCTATCGGGGCTGCTGGGGCACGGGCGAGTTCGGCGAGACCTTCGAGAAGAAGTACTACGAAGGGCTCGACCCCACCGTGGAGGGCGTCGACGCGCTGAGCGCCGCGGTCAAGGGCAGCGCCGCCAGCCTCAAGAGCACCGCGGCCCGGTTCCGCAAGACCCAGCAGAGCATCTACGACGACGTCAACGGCAGGCGCTGAACCCCCATGTCGATCGAGTTTCCCCCCGAGTGCGCCTGGCTGTTCGCCATTCTGACGGGCGAGGTCCCGCCCGACGGCGACGAGGACAAGATGTTCGCCCTCGCCGAGGTGCACCGCGATCTGCACGGGAAACTGAACGGCGAGTTCCAGGCCCTGGTGGCCGAGGCGCTCGGCTTCACCAAGGACAAGTTCGGCGGGGACGCCGCCACGATGTACCAGGAGGCGATGAAGTCCTTCCTCGGCGGCCAGGAGGGACTGGACTACTTCAAAGCCGTCGGCGACCAGGCACAGCTCATGGCGGATTTCACCCGCAAGAGCGCCACCCAGCTCCAGTACACCAAGTACATGATCATCGCCCAGTTGGTGGCGCTGCTCATCGAGGCCGCGATCGCGGCGGCCACGGCCTTCTTCTTCGGTGCCTCCATCGCCGTCTATCTGCAGAAGATGGCGATCGTCCGGGTGATCCTGAAGTCGTGGATCGGCCGGATGATCGTGACACTGCTGACGCATCAGATCATCAACGTCGGTATGGGCGTGGCCATGGACGCCATGATCCAGTGGGTCCAGCTGAACCAGGGCTCCCGCGACGAATGGGACACCGACCTCACCAAGAACGCCGCCCTGTCGGGCATGGTCCAGGGCATCCTGGCCGGCCCGTTCAACTTCCTGGGCGACCGCTTCGGCAAGCTGATGGCGAAGATGTTCGGACTCGACTCCGGACGCGACCTCGGCAAGCAGATCGACAAGGTCCTGAAGAAGCCGGACGCGGACCCGGACGTACCGCTGCCGAAGGGCAACCGGGACAAGGTCCCGGATCCGAAGCCGGAGGGCTCCGCCCCGCCGCCGAAAGCCCCGGCTCCGAAGCCGGAGACGGAGAGCCCCGCCCCGCCGGGCCGGACGAAGCCCGAGCCGGAAGGGGCCACCCCGCCGCCGGACTCCGGCAAGCCCCGGACGGAGACACCGGAGCCCGAGCCGAAGCCGACGAAGAAGGACCCCGAGCCGGAGAAGGCTTCGCCGCAGCCCTCGACCCCGTTCGCCCGGGACCTGACCGAGGCCTTCGGCAAGCACCTCCCGAAGACCCACGGACCCGCCGGACCCCTGGCGGCCGAGGCGTTCGTCAAGGACGTCGGCGAGGCGTTCCGCAAGCAGTTCGGCGCGAAGGCCGGCGACGACATCGCCCGGGAGGCGGGGGAGAACTGGGCCCGTACGCTCCTGGAGAAGACCGGCACCAGGGGGCTGCCCGACGACCTGGGGGGCGCGCTCAAGCCGATCACGGACAACCTGGGCGGAGACCTCACCAAGGTACTGACCAAGGGTGTCTCCGACGCCTTGGGCGCCGGCATTATGCGGACGATCGTGGAGGGCGCGGGCCGCGGCGTCTTCGAAGGCGCCCATGCCGCCGTCTCCGAGGGCATGTACAACCTGATCTTCTCCGACGAGCACACCTTCACGACGTCCGGGCTCACCTTCGCCTCCGGCATGGTCGAGGGCCGGCTGGGCGCCATGATGGAGGCGGGCGGCGAGAACCTCGCCATGGGGCTGCGCGGAAATCTGGGCATGGAGCCGCCGAGTGGCCCGACCGGCGGTGACATCGGTACGGGGAGTGACGCCGACTCGTCCTCGGCCGCCGTGGGCGCGGATCCCGAGAAGGGCACGGGCAGCCTCACCGAGGAGGTACCGGACTACGGCCTCGACGAGTTCTTCGCCCACGAGGACGACGACCTCGACTATCTGGTGCCCTGGGAAGGCGACTCGTCCACGTCGGAGGGGAACGACGACGGGGACGGGCTTACGGGGCCGGGCGGCCGGGACGGCGAACAGCCGGTGGTCCCCCCGCTCACCATGACCTCCGGCCCGACAGCCACGGCCACGGGTGCCGGTGGCGGCACTTCCACGAGTACGGCGCAGTCTCCCGCCGCCCAGCCCTCCGGCACCGGCGGGCAGCAGCCGAAGTCGCAGACGAACGCGTCCGACACGTCCGGATCGTCCGGCTCATCCTCCTTGGTCTCCTCGTCGTCCTCGTCCTCCTCGAACTCCGGCCCGGGAGAGCCCGGCTCCACCGCGCACAAGCCGGCGGACTTCTCCACCGAAGGCGGTGCCCCCGCCCAGGGCCAGACCCAGACCCAGACCCAGGGCGGAGACCAGGGGAACGAAGAACCGGCGGGGCAGCAGAGCCGACCCGTCACGGAGAGTACGGTTCCGGCGGTCGGCGACCACGAGGGTTCCGCCCCCCGCTCGTCGACCGGCGACGAGAACACGACCGACACACCGATCCCGCCGGTCCCACCGGTCACGAGCTCCGACGGCACGACCGTCCCCGCGGCGAACTCCCCGGGCGATACGGCCCCGGTGGAAGCCCGCCCGGTACCGGATACGGCATCCGACGACAGCGCCCGCGACCACGACAGCGCCCGCGACCGCACCCGCGCCGAGGAATCCGTACAGGCCCCGATGGTCTCGACACCCTCGCCCGACGCGGAACAGCAGACGTCGTCCGACCGGCGGTCCCGTGTCGCCCCCGACGAAACGCCGCTCTTCCCCCCGAGCCTCAGTCCCCTGACGGACGGTTCCGGCCTGGGGTCGGGCGCGCACCGGGCCCAAGGGGTGATGCGTCCGGCGGAGTTCGAGCAGAGGACCACGACGTCCGATTCGGGCCCCCGCGAGATCCCCCGCTCCGTCGTGCGGCCCGGCGAGGGGATGATGACGGCGAGGGAGTTCGAGCAGCAGACCCCCTCGTCCCGTTTCGTGGGGCGCTCGAAATCCGAGATCAACGCGGTGGACAAGGCCCTCGCCGGGTACCACAGGCTGCCGGGTGACGCCGATCCGTCGGACCGTGCCTATGAACTCGGCAATGTCGTCAAGGCGTGCGACACCTATCTCCAGCACAAGGGGAGCGGGGGAGGCTCGCGCGTCGACGGTGTCAAGGAGCTGAGGGAGCGGGCGAGCGTCGGCCAGGTGGAGGCGTTCCTCCGGCGCGTCCACGAGCTGCCACCCAACCGCCCGGCCGAACGGCGCACAGCCCTCGAACAGCTCGTCACCATGGCCGACAAGTACCTCAAGGACAAGGGGGACGGCGGAGGTCCGCATGTCGCGGACGTCGGGCGGCTGCGTGAGCAGGCGAACATCGCGGTGGTGGACACCGCCGTCGGAGCGCTCCACGGACTGCCGGACGGCGCCGGGCCGATGGACCGGCTGGCAGCCCTCAGGACCGTGGCCGAGGCGTCCGACAAGTATTTTGAGAACAACGGTGACCGTGGGGGCCCGCGCGCCGACGTCGTCCGCGAAGTAGGCGAACAGGCGCGTACGGAGGGGAGCCGGCTGGGCGAGGAGACGTTCCGGGAGCGTCTGGGGGAACTCGACACCCTGGTGAACGAGGGACGGCTCCACGAGGCCCCGACACTGCCCGGCGACGCTCAGAAGGCCGCCCTGGCGATCCGGGCGGACCGGTTCCAATCGATCATGGGTGAACTCGTCCAGAAGCTCTTCGCACTCCGCGCGGACACCACCCTGCCCGAGGTGACCGGAGACGTCATCGGGGAGTTGATGAACATCGAACGCCTGGTGACCGTGATGCAGTACGGCAAGGGCGGAATGAAGCTCACCTCCGCCACCGACGCCGCGCCGGCCTTCACGTTCAATGTCGACGCCCAGGCCAGAAGCGGTACGTCGTTCCTCCTGGGGCATATCGCCCATGAGCTGACGCATGTCGCGGCCCACCAGGCGTTCGGCAGCAGCCCGGTGATGGAGCTGGCCCCCACGGGCACCACGGTGGAGGGAATCAGGCAACTGGCGAAGGAGCGCCGCGAGGTGCTCGCCGACCTGAAGAAGGACCTGGACGGGAGCACGGAGTTCGGGGGTCCCGGCGATGTCCGGCGGCTGCTGCTGGACGAGAAGCTCGGCTACGGGAAGCAGAAGGGAAAGCTCGGGCAGTACGCGCAGGCCTTCTGGAGCGCGAAGACGAAGAAGGACGCCGAGGCGGCGGAGGCCACCGCGGCCGGGCGGTCCCCGGAGCCCGGCCCCCGACAGCTCACCGAGCAGGAGAGGGACCGCCTGCTGGCATGGGACAAGGCGGCCGATGAGGGGTCCGGCACGCTGGTCGAGTACGACACCGTCCTCAACCAGATGCTGGTCTATCTCCACCAGTGGGACATCTCCGAGGACAATCCCTTCTACGTACGGCTGAAGGAGGCCGCCGAGGTCGCGTACGACCGCCGTGAGGCCGCCCGCCAGGACGCCGCCGGAACCGCGACCGGGCCGGTCGCCTCGCCGGTCCCCACCACCTCGGGGCAGCCGCCCGCCACCCCGACGACCACCCTCCAGACCTCCCAGGCCCCGGCGGGCTCCACCACTGCCCCCACCCGTCCCGCGCCCGGGGCGACCTCTCCGCGCCCGCCCCGGGTGATGGTCCGACCCGCCGGAGCACTGCCCGGGTCCCAGGACGCGTCCGCGTTCGACGGCGCGGCATGGGCCGCCGTGCATACGGAGCGGTTCGACCCGAAGCTGGGCCAGAGCGACCGCCGGCCGGGTCTGCTCAACGGGTCGACGACACTGATCCGCAATCATGTACGCCGCGAACACTCCCCGGACGGCGGTACCGTCCGCCACTTCGTGATCACCTTGCCCGTCCGACCGGTCGGCGGCCTCGGCGACGGGGATGTGCGGCAGCTCGAAACGCGGCTCCAGCGGACCTTGGACGAGACGCTCAACAGCGGCTACGACCTCCCCAGGTCCGGTGACCGGCTCCGGGTCACCGTCGAGCTGGAGCCCGACGCCACGCACGGTGAGGCCGTCACCCTGACCCGGGACCGGGAACCTGGCCGTGCCGACCAGCTCCACTGGGACCTGGCGCACGGCGACGGCACGCTCGTCCATGAACTCCTGCACTACCTCGGGCTCCCCGACGAGTACCTGGACACCACCGACGGCAGGAAGACCGACGACACCCATGTCTTCCGGAGCGACAGCCGGCTCACCGGTGTCCGGACCACCGGCCCGATGGTCGGGGCCGAACGAAGCGACCTCGACACGCTGCCCCTCGATCACCTCCAGAGGATCGAAGACGTCAGCGACACCGTGAACATCCCCTCGCACACCCGGGGACCCTCCACGTCCGAGCTGCCGACCCTGTCCACGGACACCACCGGCACCACCAACACCACCGGCACCACCGAATCGCCTGGCAGCAACGACACCACCGAATCCCGTCTCGCCCCGGACGCCGATCCGGCCCACCCGCCGAGCGGCAGCCCCCCGCAGCGGCCCCCGATGCCGAGCACGGAGGAGTTCGAACGGAACACCACACCGTCCGGTACGGGCCCGGGGGCGGCATCCGCCTCCGCGCCGCCGAACGGCCGCGAGGTGATGAGCTTCCCCGAGTTCGACAAGGAGACCACGTCGGGGCGGCGCTCCAACTCCACGATCGGCGATGTGGACCACGCCCTCCGGGCCTTCCACGACCTGCCGGCCGACACCGGGCCGGGCGATCGGATCGCCGCCCTCGGCCGCGTCGTCCTGGAGTGCGACAAATACCTCGCACACAAGGGAGACAAGGACGGTTCGCGCGTCGATGGGGTCAGGAAGCTCGGTGAGCAGGCGAACATCGGCAGGGTCGACATCGCCCTGAAGGAGTACCACCGGGTCCCGGCGGACCGGGACGGCGCCCGGCTGCTCGCTCTCAAGGACGTCGTCAGGGCGAGTGAGCAGTACCTCTCCAACCCGCACCGCCGGGGGACCCGGGACGGGGCCGTCCAACTGCTCATCCAGCGGGCGACGGACATCCGATCGGGTCTCGACTCCGGGAAGGTCTTCCGGGATCTCCTCGTCGAAGTCGACGGCACGATGCGCCGGGGGGAGAACCCGGATATGGACAAGCGCCTGATCAACGACGAGATGCGGGACGCCGCCAGGGCCATGGCGCCCGCCGATTTCCATCGCATGATGGACGATCTCGTCCAGGATCTGAACACGCTCCGCGACGACTCCGCGCTCCCCGCCGTGACCGGCGCCGTCATCGGGGAACTGATGGAGGTGAAAGACCTGGTGACCGTCATGAGGCCCACGATCGCCAAGCCCGGGATGGCCCTCACCCCGGACCCCGACGGGAATGTGGCGTACACGTTCTATGTCGACACACAGTCCCGGGGCGGCTCCTCCTTCCTGCTGGGGCATATCGCCCACGAGCTGACGCATGTGGCGGCCCACCGGGCGTTCCGCAGCAGCCCGGCGATGGAGCTGGTGCCGGCCGGGACGGAGAACGCCGAGGTCGCCGGCTTGGCGGCGGAGCGGGGGAAGGTGATCAACCGTCTGAAGGAGCTGGCGGACGACCAGGCGTTCGACGCCTTCCAGCGGAGCCTGCTCAAGGAGAAGCTCGACTACGGCGTCAAGCCGGGCGCACTGGAGAAGTACGCGGAGGCCCTCTTCGGCGCGAAGCCGCCGAGGATCACCTCCGAGCAGCGGGACACGCTGAGGGGCTGGGGCGCGGCGGCCGGGGACGCGTCCAGCACCTTGGTCGAGTACGACACGGTGCTCAACCAGATGCTGGTCTATCTGCATCTGTGGGGGACCCCGCCGAACAACCCCTTCTATACGTATCTCCAGCAGGCGGCCGAGACGGCGTACGGGCGCCGGGAGAGCGCTCGTACGGATACGACCCCCTCCGCCAGGCGCGACCGCCTGCCGGCCTCCGGCGAGACCCCGGTCAACCCGACGAGCGCCAGTCCGCCGAAGGGCGACCCCGGGGCCGGTGCCGGCCCGCGCCGGACCGACGGTGCGTCCTCCGCTTCCACGGCCGCGAACAGCGCCGGGACGATGAGCGCGCGGGAGTTCGAGCGGAGGACCACGTCCGGTGTGACGTCGCTGCGTTCCCGGTCCGGGATCAGCGGGGTGGACACCGCCCTCCGGGCCTTCCACCGGTTGCCGGACGACTCCGCGCCCATCGAACGGCTCTTCGCCCTCAACGACATCGTCACGGCGTGCAAGAAGTACGTCGAGCACAAGGGGGACGAGAGAGGGGCGCGGGTCGAGGGAGCCGAGGAGCTCGGCAACCAGATACGCGCGGAGCGGAGTCCGCTGGGTGAGACGATCTTCCGGAACCATCTGGCCGAGATCGACCGCCTGATGGCCGAGGGGCGACAGCACGAGGGCCCCATGCTGCCCGACGAGGCCCGCAGGGCCTCGCAAGTCGTCCTGCCCGAGCAGTTCCAGACGATGATCGGTGACTTCGTCGACGAACTCTTCGCGCTGCGCGACGACCCGTCGCTGCCGCCCGTGACCCGCCGCGTCATCGACGAGCTGACGGACGTACGGCACCTGGTGACCGTGATGCGCTACCCCATGGGCCACGCGGGGATGACGCTGACCCCGGGCCCCGACGGGGCGCCCGCGTTCACCTTCAACGTCGACACCCAGCCCCGGGGCGGCACGTCCTTCCTGCTGGGGCATATCGCCCATGAGCTGACGCATGTCGCGGCCCACCAGGCGTTCGGCAGCAGCGCCGTGATGGAGCTGATGCCGCCGCGAACGGGTGGCGCGGAGGTCGGCGCGCTGGCCAGGGATCGCGCGAAGGTGATCGAGGAACTGCTGGCCCTGGCCGACGACGGTTCGTTCGACGACTTCCAGCGGAGCCTGCTGGCGGAGAAGCTGGACTACGGCAAGGACAAGGGGAAGCTGAAGCAGTACGCGGGCCTCTTCCACCGTCACAACAAGATCGAAGCCGCCGACCGGGACCGTCTGTTCTCCTGGGACGAGGCGGCCGGAGACGCGTCCGGCACGCTGGTCGAGTACGACACGGTGCTCAACCAGATGCTGGTCTATCTGCATATGTGGGGGACCCCCTCGGACAATCCCTTCTACGCGCGGCTGCGGGACGAGGCCGAGGCGGCGTTCGCCCGCCGGGACGCCGCCCGTACCGGTGAACGCGCCCCGGAGAGCACCGGCCCGTCCACCGCACCGATCCCGACCACCTCGGAACCCTCGCCCTCCGACGCCCCGGCGCACGCTCCGAGCGCCGCCCCTCCCAAGAGCGACCCCCACCCGGGAACGGGATCCGCCTCCGCCGCCTGGAACTCCGACGGAATCATGAGCCCGGACGAGTTCAAGGCGAAGACCCCGTCGTCCGTCCTGACGGGCCGCGCGAACTCCGGGATCGCCGGGGTGGACCAGGCCCTCAGAACCCTGCGCGACCTGCCGTCCGACACCGGCCCGGCGGGGCGGCTGCGTGCCTTCGTCGACACGATCAAGGTGTGTGACGACTACATCGAGCACAAGGGCGGGAAGGGAGGCCGGGTCGAAGGCGTCAGAGCGCTCAGGGAGCAGATCAAGGCGGGGATGGGGCGGCTGGACCCCGAGACGCGCTTCCGCGGTCTGCTGGGCGAGATCGACCGGGTGATGCGGTCGGTCGAGAACCCGGGCAGCAAGCACCCGTGGATGGCCGGCGATGTCCAGCACGCCGCCCAGGCGCTCGCGCCCGAGCGGTTCCACGACGTGATGGACGAATACGTCGACCAGTTGGGGGCGCTTCGGGACAACGCGTCGCTGCCGCCTGTGACGCGCCGCGCCATCGGGGAGGTGATGGACGTACGGCACCTGGTGTCCAGGATGCAGTACCCGCAGGCCAGGTCGGGAATGACCTTGACCCCCGGCCCCGACGGAGCTCCGGCGTTCACCTTCAACGTCGACACACAGGCCCGGGGCGGCTCCTCCTTCCTGCTGGGGCATATCGCCCATGAACTGACCCATGTGGCGGCTCATCAGGCCTTCGGCAGCAGCGCGGTGATGGAGCTGGCACCCTCCCGGGCCACCGATCAGCAGATCCGGGAGCTGGCGGCGGAGCGCAAGCGGACACTCGAAGGGCTGAAGCGCACACTGCGCGGAGACCGGGCGTTCGGGGATCTCCAGCACTCCCTGCTGGACGAGAAGCTGGATTACGGCAGCCAGCCGCACAAGCTCGCGGTGTACGCGGGCGGCTTCCTGAAGGCGAACAAGATCAGCGCCGAGGAGAAGCAGCGCCTGGTGACCTGGGACGGCCTGGCCGGTGAGGCGTCCGGCGCGCTGGTCGAGTACGACACGGTCCTCAACCAGATGCTGGTCTATCTCCATCTGTGGGGGACCCCGCCGAACAACCCGTTCTACGAGCAGCTCCGGCAGGCGGCCGAGACGGCGTTCGACCGCCGTGAGGACGCCCGCCGGGCCGCCCCGGACGCCCCCGCCGTGCCGGACGCGTCATCGTCCTCCGTCCCGACCGTCTCACCACCGTCCCAGGCCCCGGCCCCGCCCGGCGCGCAGTCCCGCCCGGGCCCTCCGGCCGTCGCCGCTGCTGACCCGGGTCCGTCGACGGCGCGGCCCGTCGCCACCTCCTCCGGCACTCCCCGGCCCGCCGAAAGCGACCGCGCCGCACTCGCCTACCAACTCCTCAACCGGATCCCACCCGCCCCGCCCGCACCACCGACCCCGCCAGCCCCGCCGGTCATCGATCCCGCGCGGGACACCACGGCCACGCCCCCGCGGACGACCGGGGGCCGCCCCCCTCGGGCCGAGGCTCCCCGGGCCGCGGCCGAGCGGGTCGCACGGCTCGTCACACCACGCGAACTGGCCGCGGCCGGCGACGCCGAAGGCCCGTGGGCCAGGGTCCGCACCGAACGGTTCGACCCGGTCCTGGGCCAGCGCGACCGCCGTCCCGGACTGCTCAACGGGTCGGCGACGCTGATCCGCCACGAGGTGCGCCGCGAGGACCTCCAGGACGGCCGAGTCGTACGGCACTTCCGGCTGACCCTGCCCGTCAGGCCGGCCGGTGACCTCGACGCCTCCGCCGTGGAGAGCCTGGAGACCCGTTTGCAGAACATCTTGGACACCACGGTGAACAGCGGTTACAAGCTTCCCCGCTCCGGCGACCAGCTCCGAGTCACCCTCGATTTCCGGCGTCCCGAGCCCGGCGACGGTGAAGCGGTCACCCTGACGCGGACCGCGCGGCCGGGCCGCGCCGACCAGCTCCACTGGGACGTCGGACACGACGACGGCACGCTCGTCCATGAACTCCTCCACTACCTGGGCCTTCCCGACGAGTACCTGGACACCACCGACGGCGGGAAGACCGACGCCACCCATGTCTTCCGCAGCGACAGCCGGCTGGGCGGCGTCCAAGAAACCGGTCTGATGGCCACCGCCGCACGGCGCGACCTCGACGCGCTGCCCGCCGACTACCTCGGGCGGATCGAGGACGTCAGCGACACCGTGAACATCCCCACGAACACCCGGGGGCACATCCCGCCCGCGGTGCCGACCCGGTCCACCGACAGCACGCCCGGCACCGGAAGCACCGACAGCCGGCCGGTCCACCCGCCGAGCGCGAGCCCGCAGCAGAACCAGGGCGGTGCCGGCGGTCCCGGGGAAGGGCCCGGGCCCCGCCGGGTCATGGCCTTGGACGATTTCAAGACCCTCACGCGCGCCTCGATGCTCAGCGGGCGGCGGGAGAACTCCGAGATCGCCAAGGTGGATACGGCCCTTGAGACGTACCACCGGATTCCGGACGGCCGCCAGGGCGCGCGCATGCTCGCCCTCATGGACATCGTCAGGAGCTGCGACGACTACCTCTCGCACAAGAACGACAAGGGGGAGCGCGTCGAGGGCGTCAAGCAGCTCGGCCGGGAGGCGGCGGCGGCTCGGGGACAGCTGGACTCCGAGGCGGTCTTCCGGGATCTGCTGGCCGAGATCGACGACACGATGAGCAGGGGACTGAACCCCTACTTCGACATCCGCAACCCCGCCGGGGCGGCGCAGACAGCGGCCCGGATCATTCCGCAGCCCCGGTTCGACGCGATGATCCGCGACCTCACGCGGAAGCTGGACACGCTGGGCGACGACTACGGGCCGCTGCCCGACGTGACCGGCGCCGTCGTCGCGGAACTCATGGCCGTGAAAGACCTGGTGACCGTGATCCAGCCCCCGGTGGCCACCTCGGGAATGACGCTCACCTCGCGCGGCGACGCTCCTCCGGCGTTCACCTTCAATGTGGACACCCAGGTCAGGGGCGGTACCTCGTTCCTATTGGGGCATATCGCCCATGAGCTGACCCATGTGGCGGCCCACCAGGCGTTCCGCAGCAGCTCCGTAATGGAGCTGGTGCCGTCGGGAACGTCGAACGCGGAGGTCACGGCCCTGGCCGCGGAGCGCGGTCGGGCACTTGCCGACCTGGCGGCGCTGACCGGCGGTTTCGGCGATTTCCAGCGCAGTCTGCTGGAGGAGAAGCTGGTCTACGGCGCCCAGCCGCAGAAACTGGAGGGGTACGCGGACCGGCTCTTCAGGGCGAACATGATCTCGTCCGAGCAGCGGGACCGGCTGGTCGGCTGGGGCGAGGCGGCCGGGAACGCGTCCGGCACCCTGGTCGAGTACGACACCGTCCTCAACCAGATGCTGGTCTACCTGCACATCTGGGGGACCCCTCAGGACAACCCGTTCTATGTGCGGCTGCGGCAAGCGGCCCAGGCGGCCCTCGACCGCCGGAACGCGGCCCGGCAGGCCCCGGCTCCGGCGGAGTAGCGCCGACCGCGGAACACACGGGCGGCGCCGGCCCTCTCAGGAAGCCGCCAGAGCGGCGGGCGCCAGTCCGAGCTCCCGCTCCGCGACCGTACGGGCCAGGTCGGCGATCGGGTCCGTACGGTCGCCGGCGCTGGTGTTGATGTAGGCGCTGCTTCCGTCGATCGCGACGAGGATGTGCACGGCCGCGGCCCACGGGTCGGCGCAGCGGAAGAGTCCCGCGCCCGTGCCCGCCGCGATGAGCTGTTCGATACGGCGGCACCAGAGCCGCTCCTGTTCGACGACGTGGTCGCGGAGCACGGGTCGGTAGCGCGACAGATGCCGTGCGTTCAGCCAGAGCTTGCTGACATTGTCGAACTCGGTGCTCGCGATGAGGACGAAGAAGCGCCGCAGCGTGCTCAGCGGGGTCTCGTGCCCGGGGCCCGCGGGTTCGTCCGGGATGAGGCCGTCGAGTTCGGCCCCGGTGGCGCTGGTGAACGCCTCCGCCACCAGGGTGTCGGCGGCGGGAAAGTAATGGCTGACCAGTCCGGGCTGGACGCCCAGCTCGTCGGCGACCCGCCGCAGCGTGACGCACTCCAGTCCTTCGGCGAGTCCCACCTGCGCGGCGGCGCGGACGATCTCCCGGCGGCGCTCGGTGGGTGCCTTGCGGCGGGTTCGTGTGCCGGAATCCCTTGACGTCATGGAGCGAATGCTATTGAGTGAGTGACCAATCAGCAATTGGCCAGGTGACCAATAGTGATGGGATCGCCGAAACCCGCAGCACAAAACGGCATCCCACCCCGATATCGGCGGAGCGATCCCCCCGCTCCCGCGCGAACCGGCACCTGGGGCGCACCGTGCCGACCCCCTATCCCGCGGCACGGAAACGGCCCGCCCGCGCGGCCCGGCGCCCAGCACCTGTACAGGAGACCACCGTGCACGACACTCGCACCGATACCGGCGAACTCGCCGAGTACGGCTACCAGCAAGAGCTGAAACGGACCCTGTCCGCCTGGGCCGTGTTCGCGATCGGATTCGCGACGATCTCGCCCGTCGTCGGGGTGTACGCCGTCGTCCAGCTGGGCTTCGTCTTCGCGGGCCCCGCGTGGATCTGGGCGGTCGTCGTCGCCTTCGCCGGCCAGCTGACGGTCGCCCTGGTCTATGCCGAGCTGTCGTCCCAGTTCCCGATCACGGGCGGGGTCTACCAGTGGGTGCGCCGACTGGGCGGGCCACGGCTGGGCTGGCTGGTCGGCTGGATCTATCTGGCCTCCGCCGTGGCGTCCCTGACCACCGTGGCCTACCTGGGCGCCGCCTGGCTGCACATGCTCTTCAGCGACGGCGCCCCGTCGAGCGCCACCCATGTGCTCCTGGGCGTGGTCTTCGTCGCGGTGGCACTCGGGATCAACCTCCTCGGCGTCAACCCGGTGAAGCACTTCCTCAACGCCGGCATCATCGCCGAGGGTGTCGCCTCGATCGCGGTGAGTGTCTTCCTGCTGGTCTTCGCGCACAACAACGGCTTCGGGATCCTCTTCGAGACCCTCGGGGCGGAGTCGGCCTCCGGCGGCTCCACCCTGGCGGGCTTCCTGACCGCTCTCGCCGTCGCGGGCTGGGCGTTCCTGGGCTTCGACGCGACCACGCAGGTGGCCGAGGAGACCGAGCAGCCGCGGCGCAACGTCCCCAGGGCGCTTCTGCGCGCCTATCTCTTCGTCGCCCTCACGGTCCTGCTGACCGGGCTCGCCGTGACCCTCGCGCTGCGCGACCCCGGGGACGCCGTCTCCGGAGCCCTCGCCGACCCGGTCTTCACCGCCGTCACCGAGGGGCTCGGCGCCTGGAGCGAGAAGCCCTTCATCCTCCTCGTCCTGATCGCGTTCATCGCCTGCGCCATCTCGATCCAGACGTATATCGGCCGCGCAGTCTTCTCCTTCGCCCGCGACCGCCAGCTGCCCTTCTCCGCGAAGCTGGCCACCGTCGGGCCGCGCCAGATCCCCTACGTCTCGCTCATCGCGACGGCCGTGCTCGCCAGCCTCGGACTGCTGCTGGGCCTGAACGGCAACGCCGCCGCGACCCTGATCGCGTTCGGCTCCGGCGGCTTCTACTTCATCTTCCTCAGCGTCGCGGTCGTGGCGCTCGTCGCCCGGCTGACCGGCCGCTGGAACCCCGCCGATGGACGGCTCCGGCTGGGCCGGGCCGGCCTGGTGATCAACATCGTCGCCGTGGTGTGGCTGCTCTTCGAGGCCGTCAACATCGCCTGGCCCCGGGGCGAGCTGGCCCCGGCCGACGGCAGCTGGGTCCAGGTCTGGGCCGTGATCCTGGTCTTCTCCGCCCTCTTCGTCGCCGGGCTGATCTACATCGTGATCGCCAAGCCCCACACCAAGCTCCCCGCCGGCGCGGCCTCCCGGCCCGCCACCCCCTCCCCGGATCAAGTGAAGGCGTCCTGATGCCGTCGAAACTCTCCCCCGCCATCGTCTTCGACCCCACCGGGGGACTGGGCTCGCGTGAGGTGTCCATCCGGTCCGCCGGTCCCGGCGAGGTCGAGATCGAGGTACGCGCGGCCGGCGTGTGCCACTCCGACCTGCATGTCGTGACGGGCGACTGGCCCAGCGACCGCCCTCTCGTCCTCGGACACGAAGCGGCCGGAGTGGTGACCGCGGCCGGGGCCGGGGTCACCTCGGTGAAGCCCGGCGACCATGTGGTCCTGTCCTGGTTCGCACCGTGCCGCCGCTGCCGCAGATGCGTCGAAGGAACGGCGTGGCTGTGCACCGGCACCAAGGCCGTCGCCAATACGCTCCCCGACGGCACCACCGCCTTCGCGGACGACCGGGGCGAGCCGGTCTGGCCGTACCTCGGTCTCGGTGCCTTCACCGAGCGGCTGATCGTGCCGGAAGTGGCCGCGGTGAAGGTCCCGGACGAGCTGCCCTTCGGTATCGGCGCCCTCCTCGGCTGCTCCGTCACGACCGGCGTCGGCGCCGTCGTGAACACCGCGGGCGTCCGCCCGGGCGAGTCCGCCGTGGTCATCGGCACCGGTGGAGTCGGACTCTCCGTCGTGATGGGTCTCCGTCTGATCGGCGCGGACCCCATCATCGCCGTCGACCTCTCGGCCGAGCGCCTCGCCGCCGCACGGCGCTTCGGTGCCACCCACGTCCTCGACGGCGCCGAAACCGATGTGGCCGACTGGTGCCGGCGGGAGCTGGGCGGGGTGGACTACGCCTTCGAGGCGATCGGAAGCCCCAAGGTCATCGGCACGCTCCCCGCCATGCTCACCTCGGGCGGGGCGGCGGTTCTGGTGGGTATGGCGGCGACCGGCGCGACCGCCACGTTCGACCCCTTCGACCTCGCCGACCAGGGCAAGCGGATCCTCGGCTGCAACTACGGCTCCAGCATCGGGGAGATCGACATCCCGAAACTGGCCCGCCTCTACCTGGCGGGCCAACTGCCCCTCGACGACCTCGTGGGCCGTACCCGGCCCCTGCACGAGGCGGCGGCGGCCTTCGACGACCTCCGGTCGAATACCGGAGTCCGTACGATTCTCGAACCGTGAACCACTCCATCGCCCGGCCCGGAAGCCACGAAGGGCCGCCGCCCCCACCACGTCCAGGAGACCTGATGTACGCCGTCACCGACCCGACCACCGGCAAGGTCACCGCGACCTATCGGACCGCCACGGACGCCGAGGTCACGGCGGCCGTCGACGCCGCCCACACGGCCACCGCCTGGGGACGCGCCGGCTCCGTGGCCGAGCGCGCCGCACTGCTGCGACGCCTCGGCGACCTGCACACCGAGCGCCGCGCCGAGCTGGCCGCGAGCATCGTCTCGGAGATGGGCAAGCCGCTCCCGGAGGCCGAGGGCGAGATCGACTTCTGTACCGACATCTACCACTACTACGCCGACCACGCCGAGGGGTTCCTCGCCGACGAACCGCTCGACGTCCTCTCAGGACCCGGCACGGCCGTCCTCCGGCGCACCCCGGTGGGCGTACTCCTCGGGATCATGCCGTGGAACTTCCCGGCCTACCAGGTCGCCCGCTTCGCCGCCCCGAACCTGGCGATCGGCAACACCATCGTGCTCAAGCACGCGCCCCAGTGCCCGGCCACCGCGGCCCTGCTGGAGAAGCTGTTCGCCGAGGCGGGCTTCCCCGCCGGGGCCTACGTCAATGTGTACGCCACCAATGAGCAGATCGCCGACGTCATCGCCGACCCCCGGGTCCAGGGCGTCTCGCTCACCGGATCCGAACGCGCGGGCGCGGCCGTCGCCGAGATCGCCGGACGGCACCTCAAGAAGGTCGTCCTCGAACTCGGCGGCTCCGACCCGTTCATCGTCCTGTCCACCGACGATCTCGACACCGTCGTCGACGCCGCCGTCGCCGCCCGCCTCGACAACACCGGACAGGCGTGCAACGCCGCCAAGCGCTTCGTGGTCCTCGACCACCTCCACGAAGCGTTCGTCGAGCGGTTCACCGCCCGCCTGCTCGCGGGCGAGTCCGGCGCCCCGCTGTCGTCGGCCGCCGCGGCCGAGAACCTGGGTCGCCAGGTCGACGCGGCCGTGGCCCGGGGCGCCACCCTGCACAGCACCGGGACACGCCACGGCGCCTACTTCCCGGCCGGCGTCCTGACCGGCCTCACCACCGAACACCCCGCGGCCCGGGAGGAGTTGTTCGGACCGGTGGCCATGGTCTTCGCCGCCACCGACGAGGACGACGCCGTACGGATCGCGAACGACACCCCCTACGGCCTGGGCTCCTACGTCTTCACCACCGACCCGGCACAGGCCGAACGGGTCGCCGACCGCATCGAGGCCGGCATGGTCTTCGTCAACGGCGTCGGCGCCGAGGGAGCCGAACTCCCCTTCGGCGGCGTCAAGCGCTCCGGCTTCGGACGCGAACTCGGACGGCCGGGAATCGAGGAGTTCGTCAACAAGAAGCTCATCCGTACCATCGTCTGACGGCGCCCGGAGAGGCCCGGAAGGGATGTGAGCCGTATCCGGGCCGGCTGTCAGGAGGGCGCGCCGGGCCTGGCCACCAGGCGTACCGAGGGATCCAGGCACCAGTCGAGGACCGACGGCCAGACGCCGTAGCCCGCCACCAGGTCCAGATGCCCTGCCCCGGGGACGATATCCGTGTCGATGCCGAGCGGCACCCCGTACTGCCGGTCGGCGCCGCCCGGGCAGTACGGGTCGTCGTCCCCGGCGACCAGCCTCGTCCCGCCGGGGGCCGCGGCGGCCAGCTCCGCCGCGGTGGGGGAGGGCTGTCCGAATCCCCTGACCTCCTCGATCCCGGCCACCACGTCGAGCGACGGCGGCGCGACCAGCAGGACCCGGTCCGCCTCGGCCCCGCCACGGGCGACCGCGTGCAGCCACAGGAGTACGGAGAGGCTGTGCCCGATGACCACCCGCTCGGCGACTGCCGCGGACCGCTGCTCGGCCAGATGGCCGGAGAGCCGGTCGACCCAGGTGTCCAGGTCCGGCTCGTCGGGGTCCGGGAGCTGCGGATAGATCACCTGATGGCCGAGGGCCGCCAGCTCACCGGCCAGCCAGCGGTGCCAGTGGCCTTCGGGACGGCGGTTCTGCCAGCCGTGCAGGAGGAGGAAGGAACGCGGTTCGAAGCGCATGGCGTGATCATCCGCCGGGGAGGGGCCGCGGGTCCAGGGGCATGGGGTGGAGTAGCGCGGACGCGGGTGGCGGGGCGGTGGAGCCGCGGGTGAGGAGTTCGACGGGGAGTGTGGTGGGTGTCGTGGGCGGGTGACCGTCGAGGATGTCGATGAGGGTGTGCATGCCGGCGGCGCCGAATTCTTCGGCGGGCAGTCGTATGGTGGTGAGTTCGGGTTCGACGGCCGTGGCCAGGGCGAGGTCGTCGAAGCCGGTGACGGAGACGTCCTCGGGGATGCGCAGGCCGAGGCGGCGGGCGGCCTTGCAGGCGCCGGCGGCGAGGAGATCGTTGTCGCAGACGAGGGCGGTGGGGCGGGGGGCCGAGATGGTCAGCGCCGCGTGCGCGGCATGCAGTCCGGCGTCCACGCTGAGGGGTGCCGTCTCGGTACGGAGTGTCGTGCCCGGCACGGCTCGTACGGTCTCCGCCAGTGCTTCGGCGCGAAGGCGGAAGGTCCAGGAGTCGACGGCGGCGGCAAGGTGGGTGAGCCGGCGGTGGCCGAGGCCGAGCAGATGGTGGGCGGTGAGACGGGCTCCCTGGGCGATGTCGAGGTTGACGGTGGCGACGGCGGGGGTGTCGTCGGGGTCGTTGTCGAGCATGACGAGGGGGAGGCCTTCGCCGTGGATGGCGCTGAGCGCATGGGTGGCCATGGAGGAGGCGATGACGCCGTCGAGGGCGGTGTGGGCGGAGTCGAAGGGGTCGGCGGTGGGTCCGATGCCTTCGGGCGAGGGATAGAGGAGGAGCCCGAAGCCGTTGGTGGCGGCGATGCGGGCGGCGCCGGTGTAGACGCGGGCGAAGAATTCGGTGGTGAGAGCGGGGACGATGAGGAGGGCCGTGCGGGTGCGGCCGAGGCGGAGGCTGCGGGCGGCGTGGTTGGGGCGGTAGCCGAGTTCGCGTGCCGCGGTGCGGACGGCGTCGGCTTTGGCCCGGGAGACCCGGCCGCGCCATTTGTCGCAGAGGACGAGGGAGACGGTGGCTTGTGAGACGCCGGTGGCGCGCGCGACATCCCTACTGGTGACGCGTGAGGCGTCGGTTCCGGCCGTGGCTCGCGCCATCACTGTGAGACTTCCCTTTCTGCGGCGGCGCCCCTGTGGTCCCCCGAGGGGCCGGGGCCGGCGGCCGTGCGACACGGCTGCCGGCCGGAACTCCAGTTCCGGCCGATGGCCGATTCGGTACGGGGCGTCGGGCATCAGTCGTCGGACAACCACTGCCGCAGCAAGGCCGCCTTTCCCGGCCGCCCCAGCAGGACGTAGGCCCGCTCCCACACCACCGGATCGGCCAGCGGCAATTCCCTCCACACCCCGGTGACCCGGGTAGGCAACGGCACGACTTCGTCGGCGGTCCGCACGGCGAACCCCACCAGCAGGTCGACCGAATGGTCCCCGCCGTCGATGACGAACCGTCGTCGTGTCCCGTACAGCCGATCGCCGCCGGTCCTGTCCGTGAACCCGAACCCGCCCTCGACCAGCGCCTGGTGCACCGCGTCGCCCGGAGAGTCGACGGTCAGGTCCCAGTCGTTCGCCTGGTCTGCGAGCCCGAGTGCGACGAGCAGACCGGATCCGCCGAGAGCGGGCTCCATGCCATGCGCCCGCAGATTCCGGACAACACTTTTCACAACGTTGAAAGGTGGGGTTCGCATCCGGGCAGCCTAACCAAAGCCCCGAGATCTTCAGTGGCCGTCCGGTTCATGCCTTGCAGATGGTGGGGCGGTTGGCACATCGAGGGGTTGTCGTTCAGAGGTTGAGCGAGACATCGGGTTGTGTCCCGCCGGCCGTGGCCGCGCGCTCGCGGCGGGCCGCGAGGACGCAGAGCACCAGGCCGACAAGACAGAGCACGGCGTTGGCGACGGAGAAGTAGCCGAAGGCCGCCGCCAGACCGGTGTACGGAATGACCGCGCCGATGCCCAGACTGGCGGCGGTTGTGCCGAAGTAGCACAGGATGAAGAAGATCGATACGGCCGCGCCCCTGGTTGCCGCGGGCTGGTTGACAGCGATGATCTGGGTGGCGCCCTGCAGGGCGAGCCCTTGACCGATGCCGATGAGAATGCTGGCGAACACAATGACGCCTATATTGGCGAAGACCGCCGTTACGCTCAGGGCCAAGGAACCCACAAGCAGCCAGGCGAGCCCGGCACCGGTGACGGTGATGTCACTGCGTTTGATACGCAGGGCGCCGAAAACGGCCGAGAAGACAAAGCACATCGAGACGACCACGCCTTCGACCAAGCCGTTCTCCACCTTGATGACGCGATGGATGACGACCGTGCCGAGCGCGGCCAGCAGACCGCCGGCGACGAACGCGCCGAACCCCGCGAGGACCGCGCCCGGTGATGCCAGGCCCTTGAACAGACCGGCCAGCACCGCGCCCGGCCTGGCCGGCTGTCGCTCGGCTCGCTCGCTCCCTCGCGTGCGCATGAACGGCATAACGGCCAGCGTCACAACGATCTGGACGGCCCAGACCAGCCGGCCGTCCCAGGGGGCTATCTGCAGCAGCAGGCCGCTCCAGGCCGGTCCCGCGGCCAGCCCGATCGCATTGGCCGATGTCGTGGCGCGACCTACCAGCTTGCTGGACTGGGAGAGATCCAACTGCGCCAGGACAATCGGCACGACACCGGTGAACACCCCCAGCACAATGCCTTGGAGGAGGTGCCCGACGTAGAGCTCCCACGGTGCTTGGGCTATCAGGAAGAGGACGTCCGCGACGATGGAAAGCCCACACGCCCACACCAGCACCAGACGGTATCCGGCTATCAGGGGAATCAGTGCCAGACCGACCATGACGCCTGCGACGTAGGCCGCGAAAAGGAGGCTGACGGTCGTGGAGTCGATACCCATCGTCGACTGGTAGAGCGGATAGAGCGGCGCGGGTAAACCGCTGGGCATGTGCAGGAGAGCCAGTCCTCCTGCGAGTAACAGGGCGGCCCGCAGTGCCCTCTTCTCCTCGACCGAAGTCACGCCTCAAGTCCTCATAATTCGCTGATCATACGGTTGACGATTGACCGTCGGGGACCGTTGTCCGCCTCGATGATTTCGCGCCGAGGGAAAGGCGAGGCCATCCCCCGGCCGCTCCCACTCTTATCGCTCGTCGAGTTCGGGCTGCCCGTGCTCGTGCGGGTTGAGCCAACTCCGGTCGAGCGCGCTCCGGCAGCCGCATTCGCTGTCTTCGGTCAGCGCGGCGACAGTCTTGCGTACCGCCCTCTCGACCCGGTCGATATTCCCGTTGAAGGACTCGACTACATCCTGATGCCGGACCGGGGCGTCTCCACTCTCCGGCGCCAAGTCTTCGGAGATGACACCGTAGTCGGTGCAGAAGGAAAGGTTTGCGTAACATACCTCTAGTTCGCGGGCTACGCTCGCCTCGGTCGACTGGGTCATGTTGATGACGTCAACCCCCCAGGAATTATAGAGGCGGCTTTCGGCCTTCGTCTGGAACCGCGGTCCGTTGATGATCAGCGCGGTCGCCGTGGGATGCACGATCTCGGACGTGTCGGCCAGAGCGTCGATCGCCAAGGACCGCAGCCGGCCGCAGTACGGCTCCGCCAGGTCGGCGTGGGCGCCGTTGGGGCGGTCGAAGGTCGTCCAGTGTCGGCCCCAGGTCAGGTCGATGAACTGGTCGATCAGCAGAAAGTGGCCCTTGGACACCTTCGCGGAGAGGCTGCCCACGACGTTGAAACCAAGGATCTGTCGCGCACCCAGCTTCTTGAGCGCCGCCACATTGGCCGTATACGGCACACGATGCGGGGAGTACTGATGATTCCGTCCGTGGCGCGGTATGAAACCGATTCGCTTACCTTCCCAAGTAGCCAGCGTCACTGGCGCACTTGGGTCACCGTACGGCGTTTTTACAACCTCCTCCCCGGAGCTTTCGAAGAATTTATAGAAACCGGTACCACCGATAATGCCCAGATCGATCACAGTCGACTCCCAAATGGAAGGGGTATTGGGATTGCGGTGCAGCGGAGTCCGCGCGGTCTCACCCGGGCCGGACATCAACGACGCCAATGTCACCTGGGCTCAGGCGAACTCGTATCGTAGGCGACGGCAACTATATGTTCAACGGTGCGTTAAAGATGATCTTGGATTGGGAAACTCCGAGGAATGGCTTGTGGCCGATTTCATTGGGCCGACCCTCTTGCGGCGACGGGGTCATCGACGGCCGTGACCTGTGTAAACAGCCCGGCCCTGTTGGTGTGGCTGTTCTGCCGTGGATAGCGATGGCGAGATTGCGACGGTCATGCGGGCGGGCGAAACAGCGAGCTATTCCGGTGTCGAACGGGTGGCTACGGCACTCACTCCGGGGACATAGCCCCTGGGAACAGATGCAGACAACCGTAGTGTTGTCGGTCAGCGCGAAATCGATTCGTGGAAGCCACCCCGCCGGTCGGCGCGCGCGGCGGCTCCCGTCGGCCGCGGTGCGGGACGAGCCGCGGGATCCGCGCGGCGACGGAGTCTTGTGGCGACTCGTGCCCCCAAGAGCCCGACTCGTCGTCGGCACCGGGCTCCGGAGACGGCGGTACGGGCGGCGTACCGGTATCCACGGCGGTGTGCGAGCATCGACGCCTTGTCCGGTGGCCTCCACACCATGAGGAGAGCGAACGTGCCGATGGACTTCACCGATCACGTCCACTGGTTATCGAATGCGATGCCGGTCACCGAGCGGTTCGTCAAGGAACTCGACGGTCGGTCGTATCCGCTCCGGAGGTTCTGTTATCGCGGGCATCTGACCGCGAATGCGGTACCCGTCCTCGACTGGCTGGCCGGCACCGGGGTCGACCTGGAGGTCTCCAGCTGCGATGAGAACACCGCCGATCCCCGGGTGGTGCGCCGGCTGCGGGACGCCGGCGTGAGTGTGTCGACCGGCGCCGACTCCTTGGAACGATTGGTGCGTTGGCGCCCGGAGCTGGTCTTCGACACCGGCGGCGACCTCACCAAGGCTCTCATCGAGAGCGGCCGTCCGCCACTGGCCGCGGTGGAATCGACGAGCACCGGCCTGTGGCAACTGGGCCGGTTGGCCGAGCTTCCCATGCCGGTGCTGGAGTGGGCCCGCGTACCGCTGAAGGAGAAGGTCGAGCACCGGTTCCATGTCGCCGCCGGGGTGTGGTCGGCCATCACCTGGCTGACCGGGCTCTCCCTTGAGGGCCGACGCGTGCTGGTGGTGGGCTACGGCGAGGTGGGCAAGGGAGTCGCGGACCGGGCCCGACGGCTCGGCGCCCTGGTCACCGTCGCCGAGCCCGACCCGTCCCGGGCGCTGGACGCGCGGCTGCGGGGACACGAGACGGTGTCCTCCGCATCGGCAGCCGCGCACACCGCCGAGATCGTCGTCACAGCCACAGGGCGACCGGGTGCCGTCCACGCGGCCTGCCTTGACCGGCTGCCCGACGGCGCGATGCTGGCGAACGCCGGACACTCGCCGCGGGAGATCGACCTCGGCCACCTGGAGCGCACGGGTCCCGGCCGCACGGTGCGGCCCGGCGTCGTCGAGTACCGAATCGCCGACCGTGCCGTGTTCGTGCTGGGCGGCGCGAGCCCGGTCAATCTGGCCGCGGGCAACACCTTCGGCGACGATCTGTGGGACCTGTTCGCCGGCATCACCGTGTTGACCTGCGCCTGGCTCGTGAGCGGCGACTGGTCCGCGGCGGCGCCCGGGATACACCCGGTACCGGCGCACCTGCAGCGCCGCATCGCCGAGTCGTATCTGACGCCGCCGAAGCGTTCCGCGCATCTCGGTCTGATAGAGGAGCGGGAACCCGAGTCCCCCGACGGCCATGTACTGCAAGAACTGGTCGGTCCGCACTGCCGCGCCTACCAGCAGAACCACTCCGTCGCCTGCTCGACACTGGCGCCCGGCGCAGTGATAGCCGTCCACCACCACGAGCGGATCGAGGAGACCTACACCGTGCTTTCCGGGGCAGTGACCGTATCGCTCGACGGCGTCGAGCACGTCGTCCCCTCCGGCGGCCTGGTCGCCATCCCGCCCCGCGTGCGGCACGGTGTGGTCGCCGGGGACGAGGGGGCTCGGCTGCTCGCGGTCTCCACTCCGCCCTGGCAGGCGGACGACCACCACGAAGCGCCGCACTGATGAGGTGACGTGCCGGGGCGGCCGGAGACCGGGTGACGGCCACCCGTTGCCGGGCCGGCTTTATCCGGTAGGGCTATGCGCCGCGGCCCGTGGGAGCCGGGCGCATCAGGGCGTAGGAATTCGGCCATGGCAAGTCGACTCCTTCAGCGGGTTTTCCGCCAGTGCACCGGTTGAATTCCGTCATGCGATGGCGGAGTTGAGGAGTCGGACAACGAGTTCGAGCACGCCGCGGAGTGGTCCCGAGGTGATTGGGGCGATACGTGCCCGTCCGAAACCGGCAACGTGCCTACTGGCCCGTTAACTACCATCGTCAAAGGTCGTTTGCCGGAAGACCTGACTGGGCAGGTATCGCTTCGTGATCAGCTGACCTGCGACTGTTGGTGGTTGCGCCGCATGTGTGACCCACCTACTGTGTGCGGAAGCGTTTCAAGGTCAACGATCTTGCGCTTTGGTGATCATCTGAACCGAAGAGCATCAGAAACTGCTCCATATGTCCCGTGACGACTTTTCACGAGAGAAGGGAGTGCTGTGCGTTTCGCAGTCGTGGGAACCGGGTTCGGCGAACAGCACGTCGACTGGCTCACCAGCATGCCGGGCGTAACGGTCGAGGCTCTGTGCTACCGAAATGATCGATTACGGGCGACCCGTATAGCGAAACGATTCAGCATTCCGATCATCGAATCGGACCCTTTCTCGGTCATACGTAGCGGTCGCGTCGATGCGGTGGCCGTGGTGACGCCTCCGGAGACACACGAGGAGTTACTCAAGGCGGCCATCGACGCCGGTCTGACCGTGGTATCCGACAAACCGCTCGCGGTGGACGGTGATGCGGCCAACCGCCTCGCGCGCCAAGCCGAGGAACGGGGCTCGGCGGCATTCGTCACCTTCCAGTGGCGTGCGAACCAGGCTCTGCGCGAAGTGGCCCGGATGCGCCGGGACGGCTTCTTCGGCCGCATCCTCCAGGGTGACCTCACTTTCCATCACGACTTCCTGAGCGGCCCCGAGACGCAGTGGCCCTGGCGTCACACACGGCAATCCGCGGGCGCCGGTACTCTGGCTGACCAGGGAGTCCATCTGTTCGACCTGCTCCGCTGGCTGACCGGGGACGAGTGGGCGGTGGACCACGTCCGGTCATCCGTGGCGTTCGCACAGCGCCTGCACCACACCGGCACCATTGCCGCGGAAACCGAGGACCTGGCCGACGTTCTGCTCTCTTCGGCCTCCGGAATCCCGGCGCGCGTGTTCACTTCCCGGGTTTCCGCACACCGGCAGCTTCGGGTGGAACTGAACGGCACCCAGGGCGGCGTCATCGCCGTTCTCGATCCCGACGACGGATCAGGCCGGCTGCACATCCATCAGCGTGGCGCCGCGAGCCAGGTCAAAGAGTTCCCCGCCGACGCGATGAACATCTATCAGCTGTGTCTCTCCACAGAGAGTTCACTCACCGAAGCCCCGACCTTCGTGGACGGTGCCCGGTCCCAGAGTCTACTGGACGAGGCCATGCGGAAAATACGTACGACCTCGCGCACCTAACAGGAGAACTCTTCCTGTCGCTCCGCCGCAGAAAACTCCGCGGACATGTGCGTCAACCGCACCACACCCCCTAACATCAACTGATCGGTGGTCAAGTAATGGCTGAGGACATCAGGCTTGCCGTTGCCGGGGTCGGTAACAATATCTCCGCGCTCTTCCAGGGTGCGGAGATGTATAAAAAGTTAGCCGGTCAGGGCGTCAGCGCTAGCGACTTCCCGGGAATCAAGCGGCCCATCATCGGTGGCATCGCGGTGAGCGATATATCCTTTGTCGCGGCCTTCGACATCCACCCCAACAAGAAGGGGCGTCCGTTCACCGAGGCGGTTCTCGCCGAGCCCAACAACTACCCCAGGCTGGATGTCGAGCTGCCGCAGGTGCCGGTAACCGTGCAGCCCGGATTGGCCCGCGAGGAGGACACGGAGCCGTCGTCGGAGGCATTCCGCGCAGTCGTGGACCAGCTGCGGGAGAGCGGCGCCGAAGTACTGCTCTATTCGCTGCCGACCGGACTGCAGCGGACCGCGGAGGCCTATGCCCGTGCGGCCCTGGAGGCCGGTGTCGCCTTCGTCAACTGCACGCCGGAGGTGGTCGCACGGTCCCCCGAGATTCTGACCGCGTACGAGGACGCCAAGGTCACGCTCGTCGGTGACGACCTGGCCAGCCACCTCGGCACGTCCGTGGTGCACCGCGCGCTGCTCGGTCTGCTCAGCGAGCGCGGCCTGACGCTCTCCAGTTCGTACCAGCTGAATCTCGGCGGCAACGAGGATTTCCGCAATCTGCGGGAGCACGGGGCCAGCAAGCAGCAGTCGAAGCTCAACGCCTTGGCGCAGGAGGGTGTGGACACCTCCAACGTCGAGGTCATCCCGTCGGCCGGCTTCATACCGCACCTGGGTGACAACAAGGTCGCCATGCTGAACATCGAGGGCCTCGGCTGGGCCGGAACCCCGGTCTCGCTCGACCTGAAGCTGAAGGTCCAGGACTCCAGCAACGCGGCCGGAGTGATCATCGACCTGATCCGGATCGCCGCCGCCAGCGCCCGGCTGAATCGCGCGGGCTTCCCGGCGGCGGCGGTCCCCGTCCTGAAGTCACCCGTCGGCGGGCACCCCAAGTACAGCGCCGCGGACATCGAGGAGGGCTTCCGCCAGCTGGACCGCCTCGAAGCGGACAAGCAGGACGAGATTCCGGAGGCGTCGTCTCGATGACCCGCACGCCTCCTGTCCCGATCACCGGCACGGTGATCGCCGTAGTCGCCTACCCCGGGGTGGATGAACTCGATCTCTTCGGCGCCTACGCCGTTCTGGCCAAGGCCGGATCCATCGCGGAAGAGATGGGCGCACCGCCCGTCTCGGTGGCGATCGCCGCCGAGACCCCCGAGGTACGCGGATCCGCCGGTGTGACGTTCCGGGCGCAGGAGGACCTGTCGGCAGTGGAGCGTGCGGAGGCGGTCGTCGTTCCCGGCGGCCGCGGCGCCGCTGCCGCCGCGGGCGAACCACGGCTGTGCCGGGCCCTGCACCGGGCCGACGGCCACAGCGCCCGCCTGTACGCCGCCTGTTCCGGCGCCCTTGTCCTCGCGGGCGCCGGTCTGGCGAGGGGCCGTACGCTCGCGATCCATTCGGCGAAGCGGACGGACCTGGAGACACGGGGGGTGGGCCGGGGGGCGGCACGCGAAGGCCCCGGCCGCCGGCGCCGGGCGGAGGGCGGGCGGGGGGATTTTCAACAAACACAACCCACGACCACAACGGAGGAGCAG